>CACYBP010000250.1 GCA_902772625.1 Oscillospiraceae bacterium | reverse complement strand
ATCTCGCTTTGAAGGATCGAAAGCTCCCCCTCCTCGCACGAAGCGATGAGGATCTTTTCTTTCCCGTGAAGGATCTCGTCGAGCTCCTCGGAAAGCCGGGCGATGGCCCGGTACCGCCGGATGAGAAAGAGCGCGTGAAGCGAAGAAAAGACGATCCCCGCCAAAAGCAGAAGGAGTCCCGCCCCCGGCGAGAAGAAAAAGCCCGCCGCGGCGAAGAGCGCCGTGAGGAGAAGATGCAGCGCCGCCTCGCGCAGCACCTCGCGGTTCCGGAAAAGCCTCATCTCAGTCCACCCGGTAGCCCATGCCCCGCACGGTCTTGATGATCGCGGGGTTCTGGGGATCCTTTTCTATTTTTTCCCGGAGGCGCTTGACGTAGACCGTCAGGGTGTTGTCGTTGACGAAATCGCCCGCCGCGTCCCAGATATCCTCCAGAAGCCGCTCCCGGGTGAGAAGCCTGCCGCGGTTGGAAAGAAAGAGCAGCAAAAGCCGGTATTCCAGAGCCGAAAGCAAAAGCTCTTCTCCCCCGCGCGTCACGGTCCCGCGCTCCGGATCGAGCACCACGTCGCCTGCGGCGAGCTTTCCGTCCCCGCCTCCGTTCCGGGCGAGCACCCGCCGGATCCGGGAGACCAGCTCCCGGGGACGGAAGGGCTTGACGATATAATCCTCGGCCCCCATATCCAGTCCCCGCACCACCGCGTCCTCGTCCCCCGAGGCGGTGAGGAAGATCACCGGGATCCCCTTCTCCCTGGCCGCGCGCGCAACGCCGAAGCCGTCCCCGTCCAAAAGGGCGAGATCCACCAGAAGCAGCGCGAAGCCTTCGCGCGAGAGATTTTCCCGCGCCTCCTTTTCTCCGCCGGCCGACAGGACGGAGAACCCTTCGCGCCGGAGGTATTCCGAAAGGGCGGAGGCGATCTCCCGGTCGTCCTCCACCACGAGAAGCTTTGTCACGGTTTTCCTCCCTTCCGTTCCTCTTCCCCGGAGCCCGGCTCTTCGGCCGGGCTCCGGGGAAAGCAAGTCAAATCAGCGCGGTCTTCCCGGACACCGGGAATTCTTTTCCGTCATATACCGCCTTCAGGCCGAAAAGCGGACGGTCGGGCGTCACAGTGACGGTTCCGTCCTTCTTTTCCACCGTGATCTCCGCCGCGGTCTCTCCCTTTTCATCCGGGATGCGCGTGACGGTCCTCGTTCCTTCCGCGATCTCGTAGAGACGGAGGGTCAGGCCCGCGGTGTAATCATAGTCCGGGCGGGTCTCCACCGCGCCTTCGGGAAGCACGGCGCCCGGCTTCACCAGAAGCGGCAGGGAGAAATAGTCGTATGCTTCCTCGTACCAGCGGCCGCCGGGGTATTTCTTCCCGGAGATGTAATCGGTCCAGACTCCCTCCGGCACGTAGAAGCGGACGCGCCCGTCCTCCCGGAACACCGGGGCAACCAGAAGGCTTTCGCCCAGCATGTATTCCTTATCGAGATAGGGCACGGCGGGATCCTCCGGGAAATCGAAGATCAGGGGGCGGAGCATGGGCGTTCCCACCCGGTGCGCTTTCACGGCTTCTCCGTAAAGATAGGGCATCAGGCGGCACTTCTGACGCACGAAAAAGCGCAGGACGTCGCTGCTTTCCCCGTCGAAATTCCACGGCACCCGGTAGGAGCCCGAGCCGTGGAGACGGCTGTGGCTGGAAAGCAGGCCGAAGGCGCACCATCTTTTATAGAGATCGGGGGTGGCGGTGGCCTCAAAGCCCGAGATGTCGTGGCTCCAGAAGCCGTAACCCGACATGCCGAGGCTCAGCCCCGCCCGGAGGGTGCCGGCCATGGAGCGGTAGTTGGCGGCGTTGTCGCCGCCCCAGTGCACCGGGAAGCGCTGGCCGCCCGCCGTCCCGCTGCGGGCGAAGACCACGGCGTCGCCCTTCCCGCGGTATTCCTCGACGGCGCCGAACACGCACTCGTTATAGAGATACGTGTAGTAATTGTGCATTTTCACAGGATCCGACCCGTCGAAATACCGGATCCCCCTGACCGGGATGCGCTCGCCGAAATCGGTCTTGAAGCAGTCCACCCCCATATCCATCAGCTCCCGGAGCTTTCCCCGGTACCACGCCCGGGCCGCGGGATTGGTGAAATCCACGATCCCCATGCCCGACTGCCAGAGGTCGGTCTGCCACACGTCCCCGTTTTCCTTCATGAGGAGGTATCCCTTCCGGGCGGCCTCGTCGAATTCCCGGGACATCTGCGCCACATAGGGGTTGATCCATACACAGATCCGGAGTCCCCGCGCCTTGTACCGGGCCAGCATCGCCTTCGGATCGGGGAAGATCGCGGGATCCCAGGTGAAGTCCACCCAGTGATTGCCCTTCATCCAGTAGCAGTCGAAATGAAAGACGCTCAGGGGAATATCCCGCGCGGCCATGCCGTCGATGAAGCCGGTGACCGTCTTTTCGTCGTAATCGGTGAGGAAGGAGGTGCTGAGCCACAGGCCGAAGGACCACTCCGGCGGCAGAGCCGGACGGCCGGTGAGGAAGGTGTAGCGCTCGTAGACCTCCGCGGGCGTTTCTCCCCAGATCACGTAGTATTCCAGGCTTTCGCCCTCAGCCGAGAAGGTCAGGCGCTCCACCCGCTCGGTCTGGATCTCAAAGCTTGCGTCGGCGGGGGTGTTCACGAAAAGGCCGTAGCCCCGGCTGGAATAACAGAAGGGAACGTTTTTGTAGGCCTGCTCGCTCCCGGCGCCGCCGTCGGCCTGCCACATGTCCACGCTCTGGCCGTTCCGGACGAGGGGGCCGAAGCGCTCGCCGAGGCCGTAGACCGTCTCCTCCGGGGCAAGATCCAGCTCCTGGGAGACGTAATTGCGGCCGTTTTCCGCGTCCTGATAGTAGGCGGCGCTGCGCGCGCCGGAAGAAGTGAGAAGCTTTTCGCCGCCGTAAAAAGAAAGATTCCAGACGTCGCCCCGGGCGGGAGTCTGCGGCGGTTTTTTCACCACTGCCCGGAGTTTGCCGGCCCTGAGGATATAGGCGTCCCCGGTCTCGCTTACGTCAAGGACCGTTCCGTCGGAGGAAAGCCCGAATTCCGGGCCGGTCTTTCTCACGCCCCGGAAATGGGTAAGCCTTACGCCCAGCACGTTTTCCGCCGGGGAAAAGAATTCCGTCTGGAGCATGCTTCCCCCCACCGCCGTGCGGTCCGGGGAGGGATAGGGGGTGGTGAAGAGGGTGAAAACGCCCGCTTCATGCTTCGTTTCCCGGATGCCGTTGGCATAGGTCGCCGTCACGCCCCTGCGCAAAAGCCAATCGCCGTTTCTGAATTTCAAAGATGCCGCCTCCTTTTTTGACCGCACGCCTGTTTTCCGGTCGTCTTTCGTCCATTGTATCATCCCCGCCCGCTCTTGGCAAGCGGTTTAAAGGGCGTTCCCGCCTTCCCGGCGGGGGATAGAGCTCCGGGAGAAAAACGCAAGCCCGGGAACCGCGTTCCCGGGCTTGCGTTAGCTTTACTTCGCTTCGCTCTCTTCTTCCATGGCGCGCGCCTTTTTGACCAGAGGCAGGATGTACTTCACGTCGGTGAAGCTTGTGGGGAAGGACAGGGCGTTATAGATCTCCCGGTCCTCCTGGGTCTTTTCCCGTTCGGCCTTGCGGTCGATCTTCGCGCGCACCATTCTGAGCAGCAGCCGGTCCCAGATCCCGAGCCGCGCCATATTCATCCGTCCGCGCATCAGGACCAGCTCCTCTTCCCGCAGGCCGCTCTTTTTCGCGACCTCCCGGCGGTACTCGCCGGTGGGTTCCCGGAGGCAGCTTGCCGCCGTGAGAAATCTCTTTCCCAGCGGGGCCAGGGCCTTTTTCATGGCGGCCAGCGAATCGACCTTCCCGCCGTTGACCCCGGCGGCGTAGATCACCAGATCGTATCCGCCCTCCCGTGGGATCGACCGGTAATGCCGGCTCTCCCCGCCGAGAGCGCGGGCGATCTCCTCGGCGTAATACATCGAGGCGCCCGATTTGGATTTATAGACCACCAGCGTTTTCATGATTCAGAAAGCTCCTTCCAGGCCGCGGGATCTTCGCCCACGGCGGCTCTTTTCCCGTTCCGGACGATGGGAGAAAGGAGCCTTTCCGGCTCGTCCAGAAGCAGGGTGATCACGGCGTCGGGGGAATAATACTGCAGCTCGGCGGGTTCTTTCACAAGCTTTCTCCAGTCGCCCACCGCCCGCACGACGCTTTCCAGCTCTCCCCGGCTGATGCCGATCTTATCCAGGTCGATATACTGATAGGGCACGCGCCTTTCCTTGAAAAAGCGCTCCGCCTTTTTGGTACTGAAGCTTTTGCTCCGTCCGAAAATCTGTATCACCACGCTCTTCTCCTTTCACAGGAAGACCTTCAGGATCTCCGCATACCATCCGTCCACGAAAAAGCCGTTCAGGATCGGGAACATGCAGGCGAAGGCCAGGGCCGCGAGTCCCAAATAGATCCAGGTCGTGATCCGTCCGGCGCGTGAGTTCGCGCTCCACCTCTTGAGCGCCCAGGTGATGAGAAGGATCGAGATCTCCGCCGAGGCGAAGTAGTGATAGATGAAAAGCTCCCGGGACACCAGCATCCAGGGCACGTACTGGCAGAGATAGGCCACCACCGCGAGGAACACCCCCGCGTCGAATCTTTCGATCCTTGCCCAGGGCTTCAGGGGCTTCCATCCGGCTTCGAGAGCGCCCGTGTCCAGAAGCTCTCCCTCCCCGGGGGCGGTGCGGAGATAGGGCGTGCGGACCTTTCTTCCGAAGAGGAAGCCGTAGATCGCGTAAAGCACCGCGGGGACGCTGGCCCACCAGATCAGGGGGTTCCCGGTGACGATGATCCGGGATTTGAGTCCCGTAAGCGAGGTCCCGAAATAGGAGGAGAAGCCGCCGATCATCAGAGGCCATCCCCACCATTTGGAGGAGAAGTCAAAGGTCTGCTCCAGAGTGCTGTGGAAATTCCACATGTATTTCTGGTTTTCCCACACGCCCTTCCAGCCCTGGATCTCCGAGAAGGGGCCGAAGGCCACCGGCAGATAAGACCCGATATACACCGCCGCCGGGACCATGACGAAAAAGACCACGCAGGAGGCGACGGTGGAGGCGATATAGCGACCGGTATAGAAATCCGGGTCCTCCTTCCGGTAGGCCCGGATCTTCGAGACGAAGAAGGCGAAGAAGACGATGGCGAGTCCCACCCCGGCGTAGGCGCCGATCCATTTGAAGGAGCAGGCCAGCCCGAAGGCAAGCCCCGAAAGGAAGAGGTTGACCTTCTCCCCCTCCACGGTGGGATGCTGGTAATACCGGAGCATGAAGAGATACGCCAGAAGAATAAACAGAAGCGGGAAGGAATCGATGGTGGCAAGCCTTGTCTGGGTATAGTGCATGGCCTCCACCGCCATCAGGAAGGTGGCGACCAGGGCCCATTTGTTGTTCCGGAGCACCCGGCGCGCCAGGAAGAAAAACACCGGCAGCATCAGGATCCCCGAAAGCGTCCCCATGATCCGCCATCCGATGGAGTTCATACCGAAGATCCGGATCCCCAGCGATTCCACCACCTTGCCCAATACCGGGTGGGTGTTTTCCAGCCCCGTTCCCCCGTGGATATAGGCGTTGGCGGTGAGCGCGTAGAGGTACTCGTCGAAATAGGCAAAGGTGAGAGAGGAGGAATCGGCGTCCAGAAGCTCCTGCTCATCGGTGAGGTTATCAAGCTTGTCGACGTCGGTGAGGTTTTTGTTCCACTCCTTCGGCACCGTGATCTCCAGCGGCTGATCGTTCTTGTCCAGGACACACAGCTCCGCCAGGGTGATCTCCTTGCCCTCGAAGGTGATGCGGACGAACTTCACCTTTCCCTCCACGTCCAGATCCAGGGTCTTCCAGCGCATGTGGGAGCTCAGCTCCTCCGGCCCGTAGGCCACGTGCCAGGGATCGTCGGGCGAAAGGCGGGTCTCGATGGTGATGTCCTTTTTCCGGCCTCTCCACTTATAAAGGCAGAAGCGGGAGACCTCCGAGGGTTCCTTCAGCTCCACCGTGACGCTCTGCCCCTTCCGGTCCAGATAGATCGAGGTCTGGGGGATCTTGTCGGTGCCCAGACGGAAGAAGGCCAGAAGCGAATAGATAAGGGTGATCAGAAGCATCAGGGCGACGCTCTTCCGGTCAAGCTTCGGAAGCTCTCCCCGAAAAAAGCCGAAGCTTCGGCGCGCGGGGCGGAGCAGAGAAGCGGAAAGCGCGGCGTCCCCCTCGGGATCCTCCTCGTTTTCCTCCTCCGGAGGCGCGGTCTCCCCCCCAGAGCCTTCTTCGCCGCCGGCCGCCGGCGGCACGGCCTCCTCCGGGGAAGCGTCGCTTTCGCCCGGTTCTTCCTCCGGTTCCCGGGGGACGTCCGGGGCTTCCCCGGTCCCCTCGTCCTCAAAAGGAGCCGAAGGCGCAGCAGCGCCTCCCTCCGCGCCGGGCGCGGCGGGGGCTTCCGGTCCGCGGTCCTCCGCGGGCGTTTCCGGGGCGGAGAGGATCGCTTTTTCTTCAGAGTCCATCATGGCCATCGCCTTTCTCGGTCTGTCGTTTGGAAAGGAAGAAGCGCCGAAGCAATCCGGCGCATTCCTCCTCCAGATGTCCGCCGCTGACGGCGGGTTTGTGATTCAGAGGATAGGAGAAGAGATCCATCACGCTGACGCAGGCCCCGGCCTTTGGGTCGTAGGCGCCGAACCAGATCTTTGGGATACGGGCGGCGACGATGGCCCCGGCGCACATGGGACAGGGCTCCAGGGTCACGTACAGTTCGGCGTCCGCAAGCCGCCACGCGCCGAGGGCGCGGTTGGCCATGGTGATGGCCTCGATCTCAGCGTGCCCGGCTGCGTAGCCCTCCTCCCGGCGGTTGGAGCCTTCGCCCAGGATCTTTCCCTCCCGGACGATCACGCATCCCACCGGCACCTCGCCGCGCTTTCCCGCCTCCTCGGCGAGAGCCAGGGCGCGGCGCATGAATCTTTCTTCGTACACGGTCTTCAGAGTCTGGAAATGACGTAATCGGCAAATTCCGCAGTGGTCGCGCCGTCGGATCTGCCGGTGACGGTCAGCTTCTTTTCTTCAAAAGAGCAGATATCCAGCGCCCGGGCCAGCCTTCCGGCCTCCGCGGTCCGGCCGATGTGCTCCAGAAGCATCACGGTCGCCCGGAGCATCGAGCAGGGATCGGCATAGATATCGCGTCCCTCGGCCACCATGCGGGGGGCCGAGCCGTGGATCGCCTCGAACATGGCGTACTTTTTGCCGATATTGGCGCTGCCGGCGGTGCCGACGCCGCCCTGGAACTCGGCGGCCTCGTCGGTGATGATATCGCCGTAGAGATTGGGCAGGACGAACACGTCGAAATCGGTACGGCGCTTTTCGTCCACCAGCTTCGCGGTCATGATGTCGATGAACCAGTCGTCGGCCTGCAGCTCGGGGTATTCCCTGGCCATATCGTAGAAGATGCGCAGGAATTTCCCGTCGGTGGTCTTGATGATGTTGGCCTTGGTGACGCAGGTGACACGTCTTCTGCCGTTCTTGCGGGCGTATTCAAAGGCCAGGCGGCAGATCCGCTCGCAGCCCTCGTCGGTGGCGATGGTGAAATCCACGCCCAGCTCCGGGGTCACGTTGGAGCCCAGGCTGCCCACCGCGTAGCCGCCCTCGGTATTTTCACGGAAGAAGCGCCAGTCGATGTTCTTGTCCGGGACCTTGACCGGGCGGACGTTGGCGAAGAGATCCAGCGCCTTGCGCATGGCCACGTTGGCCGATTCGATGTTGGGCCAGGGATCGCCGGCCTTGGGGGTGGTGGTGGGTCCCTTCAGGATCACCGGGCAGGTCTTGATCTGGGCCAGCACGTCGTCGGGGATCGCCTTTCCGGCCGCCGCGCGGTTTTCAATGGTCAGGCCGTCGATGGGCACGAGCTCGACCTTGCCTTCCGCGATCTCGTCCTTCAGAAGCGCAGAAAGGACACGCGCCGCCTCGCGGGTGATGCTGGGGCCGATGCCGTCGCCGCCGCACACGCCGATGCGCAGGGTGGGAAGAGAAGCGAAATCCAGGAAATCCCCCTCCGCCTTGATGTCTTCCAGTCTTTTCATCTGTCCTCTCAGGACTGTCTCGTAATGGGCCAGCGCTTTTTTGATTTGTTCTTCCATGGTCGATGATATCCTTTCCCGGCTGCGTGTTTCAAAAAGAGCCTTTCTTAGGGTCTATTATAATTTTCTTCCCCCCTTTTGTCAAGGCGGGAAGAGGGGCCGGGTCTCCTTTTCCTTTTTTGACGAAGCGCGCTTCTTTTCGTTCCCCGAAAAAACCGTTTTCCGCGCCGTGCCCCGAAAACTGCCCGGGCTATGATTCGGCCACCCTCACCCTGAAGGCCACCGCGGCGCGAAACGGATGGGAGCTTCGCTGCCGCGCCACCCACAGCACCGACCGCGCCTTCTCAAAAACCGCCGTCCTCACCGCGGTCACAAAGCCGGTGATCACCAGGGATCCCCAATCGGTCACGGTCTCCATCGGCGAAAAGGCTGTTTTCTCGGTCACCGCCACCGGCGGCGCTCTCTCTTACCAGTGGCAGTATAAGCCCAAGGGCTCCACCCAGTGGAAGGACTGGACCGGCAAGACCAAGGCCACGGCCGAGGTCACCGCCGGTACGGAAAGCGACGGATGCCGGTACCGGTGCGTGGTCTCCAACGCCGCCGGGAGCACCGAATCGGGAGAAGCCACCCTGACAGCAAAATAACGCCGCGTGTTTCCGGGCTCTTTTCAAAGAAAAAAAGCCGGAGGGAAAACCTTTTTCAGGTCTTTCCCTCCGGCTCTTCTTTCCCGGCGGCTCAGTACCACTGCATATAGCGCTCCATGGCGTCCATCAGCGCGGTAACGTTTTGCATCGGCGTGCCCGGATACAGCCCGAAGATCATGGTCAGGCCGCCCTCCGGCGTGGCGAGCGCCTCCACCTCGCTTCGGATCAGCTCGTCGATCTGCCGGGGCGTTCCGTTCACGGTCACCTGCTGCCGGTCGATATCCAGATCCACGCACAGCTTGCCCCGGAACCGTGCCTTGATCCAATCTATGCCGTTGACAAGGTCCTGCAGGTTGATCACCGCCACGCCGCTGTCCACGATGTCGTCCACCAGCGTGCGGACGTCCCCGTCGGAGTGCATGTGTATGGGCACGCCCTGGTCCTTGCAGGATCTCATCATATGCACGTAGCTGGGCTTGATATACTTCCGGAACTGTTCGGGGGAGAGCATCGGCCCCACCTGCATGCCCAGGTCCTCGGGGAAACAGATCATGTCCGCCCCCAGGGCCAGGTACCGCCTGACGATATGGTGATTGAAGGCCTCCAGGCGCTCGATCAGATCAAAGAGGAGCGGTTCCTCGTCCGCCATGTCGAAAAGCAGGTTGGTATACCCCCGCAGATCGCATAATTGCAGGAAGGTGTGTCCGTGCCGCAGGCTGCCATCCGCCATGTCGCCCCGGGCGTGGGCCAGGTCGATGCGCCTCTTTTCCTCTGCCCAGTCCACCGGCCCGATGCCTGTCTGATGCTCCGGGTCGGGGAGGCGATACGATTCGTAATCCGCCCAGTCTTCCAGGGGATGTCCCACCACCGTGCCGGTGATGCCGTCGTCCGCCGTTTCCCAGCGGCAGCCGAAGTCATCGACGTAAGGCTCGTCCTTCCGGGCGCACAGGATATAGTTCGGCGTGTAGGGCAGTTTGGGCGGCACGTAGCCCGGAAAGAGCAGCGGGTGCGCCAGGATCTGCTCCACAAGCCATTCCTGCGGATAGTGGTGCCAGCAGGCGTCGTTGATATGGAAGGTCATGGGAATGATATCGGGTTTCTCAAAGAAGATCGCGCGATAGCGATTGGACTTCACGGTCAAAGCCTCCCCGAAGAAATGTCAGAAATAAGCCCCTCTGTGCGGCCCCGGCCGCGTATGCTCCCGCCTGCGGTGAGCGCACGCTTTTTCACGGGGCCTTTTTGCCGCCTTCATTATAGCACCTTCCCGCGCCTCTGAAAAGCGCCAAAAAGCGGTTCGACGGGAAAATCCGCGGTACGGAGGGACGGCGCCGGAGAAAGCGAAGGGCTTCCCGGCACAGAAGAAAAAGCGCCGCGCGATTCTTCGCGCGGCGCTTTTGTTCGTTTCAGGAGATTACTCTTCGACCGGAGCTTCCTCAGCGGGAGCTTCTTCGGTCTCGGCCTCAGCCTCATCCTCCCCGGCGTAGAGGGCGGAATTGTCGGCCTGACGCATGGAGAGCGAAACCTTCTTCTTTTCGTCGTCGATCTCGATGATCTTGACGTTGACGTGCATGCCTTCGGAAACCACGTCCTCGGGACGGGCGATCCGGCGGTCGGCGATCTGCGAGATGTGGATCAGGCCGTCCACGCCCGGAACGATCTCGGCGAAAGCGCCAAAGGGCATGTTCTTGACGATGCGGACGTTGGCCACGTCACCCACGTCGTAGGTGTCCCGGAAGACCTTCCAGGGATCCAGGCTGCGATCCTTGTATCCGAGGGAGATCTTTTTCTTTTCGGGATCGAAGCCGATGACGTAAACCTCGATCTCATCGCCCACCGAAACGACCTCGGCGGGATTCTTGATGCGGGACCAGGAGAGCTCGGTGATGTGGACCATGCCGTCCACGCCGCCGATATCCACGAACGCGCCGTAAGAGGTCAGGGACTTGACGGTGCCCTTGTATCTCTTGCCGACCTCGATGTTGGCCCAGATCTCTTCCGCCTTCGCGCGGCGCTCGGCATATTCCGCGGCGCGGATGGAGCCCTTGACGCGGCGGCGCTGACGGTTGACCTCGATGATGGAAACCTTGACCTTCTTCTTGAGAAGATCCGACATGGGAGCGTCCTTCGGAAGTCCGGTGAGGGAGGCGGGCACGAAGATCTGCACGCCGCCGGCATTGACGATGACGCCGCCCTTGTTGTCTTCCACGACGGTGCCTTCCAGGATGGCCTTGTTCTCCACGGCCTCCTCCAGGCTGTCCCAGGCCTTCAGGGCGTCGACTCTCTTCTTGGAGAGCATGACGGTGCCTTCGGCGTCGCTGACTTTTCCGACGAAAACTTCGATCTCGTCGCCGACCTTCAGGATGTCCTCAGGCTTCACGCCCGGAACGTCGGAAAGCTCGGTAAGCGGAATGAAGCCGGCGTGCTTGGTGCCGAGGTCCACCTGGACCTCAGTACCGGTGATGTTGGTGACAATACCGGTTACCCTTTCCCCTGTATGTAAGGTCTTGATGGAGTTCTCCAGCATATCCGCAAAGGATTCTTCCTCCGGGACGGAGTTCTTGAGTTCTTCACTCATGATTTGTACGACCTCCTCGATCACGGACTCCGGCACACTGGCTCCGGCCGTGATCCCAATTTTTTCGCAATCCGTAAAAAGGTTTTGGGGAAGAGTAGCGCGTATGTCGTCTGCCGATTCGATGCGGTAAACGGGTTTGCCGGTCCTGGCGGCGACCTCCGCGAGCTTTCGCGTGTTGGCGCTGTGCGCGTCTCCGATCACGATCACGGCGTCGGTTTCCCCGGCCAGGTCTGCTGCTTCCTTCTGTCTTTTTTCAGTAGCAAAACATATTGTATCAAAAATTTCCGCGTTTGTACAGTACTTTTCGAAAATTTTTGTAAATTCCCGAAAAAGCACGAGATCCGAGGTGGTCTGCTCCACCACCGAGATCTCCCGGCCCCGCAGCTTTTCGACCTCTTCTTCGTCGCCCGGGGAGACGATCACCGAATTGGGGGCCTCTCCGGCGATTCCCAGCACTTCCGGATGGTCTTTTTGGCCCACGATCACCGGAATTCTTCCTTTTTTGCTCTCTTCTGCGACGATCCGGTGGATCTTTTCCACCGAGGGGCAGGTGGCGTTGACAATCTGGCAATTTTTCGCGCGAAGCCTTTCGAAAACCGCCGGAGGCTCTCCGTGCGCCCGGATCAGGACCCGCGCGCCGTCGGGGATCTCCCCGGGCGAGGAGACCGCCGTCACGCCCTTTTCCCGGAGGGAGGCCACCACTCTCTTGTTGTGTACCAGATCTCCCAGGGTGAAGATCGGCCCGGCCTCCGCGGCCTTTTCGGCCATCTTCACCGCCCGGTCCACGCCATAGCAGAAGCCCGCGGTCTTCGCCGTGACGATCTT
>CACYBP010000249.1 GCA_902772625.1 Oscillospiraceae bacterium | reverse complement strand
GCCGCCCATGTTCATCTGCAGGGTCTGCCAATCCCACCGGCGGTGGTAGTTGTTATAGCGGATGGAGATCTCCTCGATCTCGCCGAGAAGCCCGGAATCCACGATCCTTTTGGTCTCCCGGTAGAAGGGGGCGAGGAAGGTCTGCTGGAACACCGCGAGCAGCACGCCTTTTCTTTTCGCCGTTGCGATCAGGTCGCGGCACTCGTAGAGATTGCGGGCGAAGGGCTTTTCCACCAGCACGTTCTTCCCGTGCTCCAGAAGATCCTTCGCGATGGGGGCGTGCATGTAGGAGTAGGAGGCGTTCACCACCAGATCCACGTCGTCCCGGTCGAAAAGCGCGCGGTAATCCGCAAAGGTCTCGCACCCGGGATAAAGGGTCTCGGCCCGTTCCCGGCTGATCCGGTCGGCGTCCACCACGTACCGCACGGTGAAGAATTCGTTTGCTTCGCTCCGGCAGAAGGCTCCGTGGATGTCCTTGCCGCTTCGCCCCTGTCCGATCAGGGCCAGTCGCAGTTTTTCCATGACCATTCTCCTTTCCGGGGGAAGGCCGGACCTTCCCCGGGTCTTGGGATTACTCTATCACTATCGGGTCGATCATGCAAGAGGAAGAAGAAATAAATCTGAAAAAAGCCCCGGATCTCCGCAAATCATGGTGGAAAGCACAGTCGCTTTGTGATAAAATAACGGCGTCGGAAACTCTTGTCCGAACAGATCGGAAACGAGGGGAGGAGCGTAAAAAGCCATGCAGAAAAAGGCCTTTTCGGCGGGCGCCGCACGGGAGGATATCACCCCGGCGGTGGGGACCCTGCTTTACGGTTACGCGCCGGATACGGTGAGCGTCTCGGTCCACGATCCCCTGAACGTCACGGCCGTCGCCTTCCGGGAGGGGGAGGACACGGCGCTTTTGATGAGCGTGACAGTGGGGGATTTCAACACGGAGCTTTGTGAGGAGATCCGCAAGGAGATCGGAAAAGCGCTGGGGATCCCGCTGAACCGGATCCTCGCGGCGGCCACCCATACCCATTCGGCCCCCAATGTGGCCGGGATCGAGGGATGGGGAGAGATCGATCGCGCGTACACGGACGGGATCCTGCGCCCCGCGATGATGCGCGCGGCGGAAAGAGCCGTCGCCTCGCTGCGGCCGGCTGAATACGCGGTGGGCACGGTCGATTCCCTGGTCGGCGTGAACCGGCGGCAGCAGAACAAGGACGGATCGATCTCACTCGGGCAAAACCCCTGGGGCACCTTCGATCCGGCTATGACGCTTATCTCCTTCCGGGAAAAAGACAGCGGAAAGGGGATCCTGAATCTGATCCATTACGGCTGCCACGGCACGGCGGCGGGCAAAAATCACGAGATCAGCCGCGACTGGTCGGGGGTGATGTGCGACCGGGTCGAACGGGAAACCGGCGTTCTGACCGCCTATTTCAACGGCGCGCAGGGCGACGTGGGTCCCCGCCTTTCCAACGGCGGCACCGTCGGCGATATCCGTCACGTGGAAGAGCTCGGCGGCGTCGCGGCCTTCGACGCGATGAGAGCGCTCCGCGCCCGCGGCGGCTGGAAGGAAGGCTCGCTCGAGATCTTCGAGGGGACGGCGGCGGTGCCCTATAAAAAGCTGCCTTCTCTGCGGGAGACGGAGGAAAAACTCGCCGCGTACGCCTCTCCCGAAAAGCTCATCAACGTCCGGAAGCTGGAATATGACCACTGGGCGAAGATCAGGGCGGCTTACGACGCGGGGCTTCCCACGCACGACACCCATTTCCGGATAGCGGAGACGATCCTGCGGATCGGGGACGCGGTATTCATCCCCTTCCCCTTCGAGATCTTTTCGGAGATCTCTCTCCGGCTTCGCGCCTACGCGCCTTATCCCTACGTCCTTTCGCTCTCCAACACCAACGGGTATCAGGCCTACCTCCCTACGGAGGACCAGATCGTCCGGGGCGGATACGAGGTACAGTGCTTCCTTTACGACGGCGCCTACACGCTGGTCAACGACGCCGACCAGCATCTGATCGACGAGACGCTCCGGATTCTGGAGCGGAAATAAGGAGGAAAAGCGATCATGTTCAGAGTGGGAGAAGAAGAGATCCGCGCCTTTGCGGAAAGCCTTTTGACAAAGGATTTTTTCAAGATCAATTCCTCCGGCCGGGAGGTATTCCGGTTTGAGGAGGAATGGAAAAAGGAGACCGGGACGGCCTACGCCCTGACCATGACCTCCGGTTTCGCGGCTTTGACCTCGGCTCTGGTGGCCATGGGGATCGGCCCGGGGGACGAGGTGATCGTACCGGGTTATACGTATATCGCCTCGGCGCTGGCGGTGCTCTCGGCGGGGGCGATCCCGGTGATCGCCGAGATCGACGAAACCATGACGCTGGACGCCGGGGACGTGGAAAAAAAGATCTCCCGCGCCACAAAAGCCCTTATGCCGGTACATATCCAGGGCTTCCCCGCGGATCTGGATGCGCTGAAGGCCGTCGCGGACCGGCACGGTCTGCGGCTTCTGGAGGACGCATGCCAGGCGGACGGAGGCTCTTATCACGGGAAAAAGCTCGGCTCCGTGGGCGACGCGGGCGCTTTTTCCTTCAACTTTTTCAAGGTGATCACCGCGGGAGAGGGCGGGAGTCTTGTCACGAACGACCGCACGATCTATGAACGGGCCCTGATCTACCACGACGCCGGGGCGGTGGCCTTTTTCGGCGACCAGCTCAGGGATATCCGGGAGCCCCTTTTCGGCGGAAGCGAATTCCGCGTCTCGGATCTTACCGGGGCGGTCCTGCGGGCGCAGCTGAAAAGGCTTCCGGGCATCCTGCGGGATCTGCGCCGGAACCGGGATCTGCTTGCCGGGATGGTCCGGGCGGAAAAAGCGCCCTCCCATGACGCCGCGGGCGACTGCGGCACGACCCTGGCGCTCCGGTTTGAAACGGCAAAGGCTTGCCGGGCTTTCGCCGCCAAATGCGCCGGAAAGGGCCTTTCGCTGACGGTTCCCATCGACACGGGAAAGCACGTGTATACCAACTGGACCCAGGTCATGGAAAGACGCGGCGCCTTCCATCCCGCCATGGATCCCTACAAAATGGAGGCGAACCGGGGCCTGCAATGGGACTATGCGCCCGATATGTGCCCCCGGACGCTGGATTATCTCGAAAGAACGGCCTACGTGGGGATCAATCCCGACTGGGACGAACAGAAGATCGAAGAAATCGCGTCGATCCTGAACGGCTGAGGCGTCAAAGACCCGAAAACAGCCCGCCAGGCCGCGCTTTCGTCGCGGCCCGGCCGCCTCTTCGCCGGGACCGGGACGGTTTTCCCGGATCTGCGCCGTCCCCGGCGTAAAGAAGCATGACCGGGCTGAAGATGACCGCTGAGGGCGTGCCGCGATCAGAAAGAAACAGAAAAAAGCTCCCGATTCTTTCGGGAGCTTTTTGCCGTTATGCGAAAAGAACACGCCGTCATGCCAGGATCCCGTTTTCCCGGACAAGGCTTTCCAGCGCCCTGGCCATGGAATAAAAGCCGAGATCGGTGGGGTGGCATCCGTCCACGGTGCCCTCGTCCCGGCAAAGGCGCGTGAGGGCCTTGCCGTCCAAAAGCCACACCCGCCCGTCGCCCGCCTTCCGGGCGTTTTCCACCGTGGCGCGGATGATGCGGAGCCGCTCCTTTTCCTCCGCGTTGAGGAAGAACTTCGGCCGGGACATGACGACGATGGGAAGGAGGGGGTGCGCTTCCCTCACGGCGCGGAACATCTTTTCGTGGGTGGCGCGGAGATGATCGACCGTGGGGGCGTTGTGGTCGTAATCGTAAACGAAAAGCGACATGGAAAGCGATTTCACGTAATCGATCATCGCGTCCTCGGCCCGGGCGTTTCCCGAAAAGCCGAGGTTCACGTAATCCGCGTCGAAGGCGCGGGAGAAGATGGCCTGATAACTCATGCCGGGGCGGCTGGCGCACCCGCCCTGGGTGATGGAGGAGCCGTAAAAGACCGCGGGCACGGGATTCCGGTACGGGGCGGGGGCGAATGCGGGACAGTCCTTGTCAAGCCCGATATAAAGCTCTTTCACCCCGGAATAGAGGGGAAAATTCACCGTGATCTCCCGCTCGCGCTTTCTCCCCAGGGGCAGGACGCCCTCCCATTCCTCCTCTGCGTCCATGGGCGGGAGAAAAGTCCCGGCGTAATGCCCGTCGGCGTAAAGATCGAAGCCCGCGCTTCCCGAAAGGGCGAAATGCGGCATCTTGCCCGGGGCGTCCAGCCGCGCGAGGATCGCCACCCGGCGGCTGGCGGTGCGGAACCGCACGCGCCCCCCGGCGGTGTTCGTGTGCAGGAAAAGGACCCCTTCGCTGACCCTCCGCGCCGCCTCCTCGGGCATGCGGCGGTATTTGTCCCCCTCCCGGAAGACGCCGGAGATCACAAACGGAGCGCCATCCGCTGAGGCGTAGCGGAGCCCGCCCTTCAAAAAATCGCTTTC
>CACYBP010000248.1 GCA_902772625.1 Oscillospiraceae bacterium | reverse complement strand
GTATTCCCCCGGGGGCAGCGGTCCGGAGACCAGAAGCCGCCCCTTTCCCCGCCGGAATCCCAGCCCCTTTTCCTCCGCCAGCTTTTCATAGACCGAAAGCGGACGGGAAAAGAGCTTTTCGCTTCCGGTAAAGAGGACTTCCTTTCCGGAAAGCATGGCCAGAGGCGCAAAAAGCCGGAGCGTCGTCCCGCTTTCCCGGCACCGGATCTCCCCGGGCGAGGCCTTCACGGGATCTGTTCCACGGATCAGGAGCGCGTCTTTCTCTTTTCTGATCTCCGCGCCGAAGGCCCTCAGGGCGTCGAGGGTCGCCAATATATCCTCCGAAGGCGCGATCCTTCGGATCCGGCTTACCCCCTCCGAAAGTCCCGCCGCGATCAGAAGGCGGTGGGCGTCGCTTTTGGAGGGCGGCGCCGCGATCCGGCCCCGGGCCGTGCCGGGTCTGATCATGATCTTCATGCCCGGCTCCCTTTCCCGTCGATCAGGATGTCCATGGCCTCCCGGTACCCCGCGATGCCCTTTCCGGTGACGGTGGCCACGGCGGCGAGGCGGACGTAGCTGATCCTGCGAAAGTCCTCCCGTTCCTCCACCCGTGAGATATGCACCTCCACGGTGGGGATCGCGACCGCCTTCAGGGCGTCGAGCAGTGCGATGCTCGTGTGGGTATAGGCGCCGGGATTGATGACGATGCCGTCGATCTTTCCGTAGGCGTCCTGGATCCTGTCCACCAGGTCGCCCTCGTGATTGGACTGGTAGATTTCAAGCTCTACCCCGCGCTCCGACGCGTGGAGACGCACCGTCTCCAAAAGCGTTTCGTAGGTTTCCGCGCCGTAGATCGCGGGCTCCCGGATCCCCAGCATGTTGATATTCGGACCGTTCAGGATCAAAAGCTTCATGCGTATCTCCTCATTCTTCTTTGCCTTATCTTTCGCGGCTGACCGTCTCAAAGGTCAGAAGCAGACTCCGTAGCGTCTCCTCTTTCTCCCCATCCGAGGAGATCACGGCGTCGGCCGCCGCCCGGTAGACCGGAAGGCGTTCCCGATACAGCCTTTCCATCTTTTCCCTTGAATCGGCGGTGGGCCGGTCGAGGGTGGGGATCAGGTTTTCAAGGCTTCTTTCCAGGAAGACGAGCTTTCCGTTCTGCCGGAGGAGCCTGCGGTTTTCCTCCCGGAGCACCGCGCCGCCGCCCGTGGCGATGACCAGACCCGTGCGCATCGCAAAAGCGCGTACGGCTTCGGTCTCGTAAGCGCGGAAGCGTTCCTCTCCCTCCTCCCGGAAGATCTCCGGGATGGGCTTCCCCGCGATCCGGACGATCTCACGGTCAAGATCGACGAATTCCCGTCCGAGGGCTTTCGCCGCGTTTTTCCCGTTGGTGCTCTTGCCGGAGCCCGGCATACCGATGAGCACGAGGTTCTCTTTTTCCCGGTAAACGCTCCCGGCGACCTCCCCTGCCAGCTCCTCCCGGACACCGCTTCCGGTGAAAAGCGCCGAGGCCAGCACCGCCTGCGCCGCAAGCATATATAGACCTCCTTCGGCCCTGATCCCTTTTTCCCGCGCCGCGAGCACCAGCCGCGTGCGAAGCGGATTATAGACCGCGTCGGCAATCCCCTGCAGACGGGGAAAATCCCCGGGATCCACCGGCATGCCGTCGGGATAGGGGTACATGCCCACGGGGGTGGTATTGATGATGAATCCGGCGTCGGCGTGCCTGGTCTTCGCCTCGCCGTAGCTGATTCCGTTTTTCCCCTCCCGGCTGACCGTGAGGATCTCCCGGGCGGAAAGGCTTTCCGCCACAGCCCTGGCGGTCTTTCCGGTGCCGCCGGAGCCCAGGATCAGAACTTTCTTTCCCGCAAGGCTTCCGCACAGCTCCCGGATCAGAAGGCGCATCCCGCCGAAATCGGTGTTGTAGCCGAAAAGCTTTCCGTCCCGGTTCACGACGGTGTTCACCGCGCCGATCCTTTCGGCCGTGGGACTGATCCCGTCCAGAAAGGGGATCACCTTTTCTTTATAGGGAATGGTGACGTTGATCCCGCGGAAATCCCGGGCTTTCAGAAAATTCGGCAGCTCCTCCTCCGCAAGCTCCCGCAGCTCATAGGAATAATCGCCGAGCCTCCGGTGGATCTCGCGCGAAAAGCTGTGACCGAGTTTTTTGGCAATGCATCCGTATTCCATGTCAGACTCCCGCGAAATAATCGGTCCCGAATCTCCCCGCCAGAAGATCGTAGATCACCAGCGCCGTCACCGCGTCGGCCACCGCCCGCGCCCGGTGCAGGATCGCGGGGTCGTGACGGCCTTTGACCCGGAGCTTTTTCTCCTCGCCCTTCAGGAAATCCACCGTATCCTGCTCCCGCGGGATGGAGGGAGTGGGCTTGACCAGAAGCCGGAAACGGATCGGCATGCCGTTGGTGACGCCGCCGTTGATCCCGCCGTTGTGGTTGGTCGCGGTGACGATCCGGCCTTCTTTCATCAGGAAGCGGTCGTTCCATGCGCTTCCCCGGGCATCGGCCATTTCGAAGCCTTCCCCGAACGCGAGGCCCTTTACCGCCGGGATCCCGTAAAGCGCCGCCGCCAGGGCGTTTTCCACCCCGCCGAACCACGGCTCTCCCACGCCGCCCGGCACGCCGGTCACCGCCGTCTCCAGGATCCCGCCCACGCTGTCCTGATCTTCGGCCGCTTCCCCGATCCGGCGGCGCATCCTTTCGCCGGCGTCTTCGTCCAATACCGCAAAGCTTTTTCGCGAGAGGTTGGAAAGCGCGCGCCTGAGCTCCTCCCCTTCCTCCGGGAGATTTCCGTCCGGGATGCCGTCGAGGCGGGCGATATGGGTCCCGATCACGATCCCCTTCGCCGAAAGCGCTTTTCCGGCCACCGCTCCCGCCGCCACGAGCGGCGCGGTCAGGCGGCCGCTGGCATGTCCGCCGCCGCGGTAGTCCTCAAAGCCGTGATATTTCAGATAAGCCGTGTAATCGGCGTGTCCCGGCCGCGCCAGGGCCCGCGTCGCTTCGTAATCG
>CACYBP010000247.1 GCA_902772625.1 Oscillospiraceae bacterium | reverse complement strand
GGGATCCGGTATCTCACTTCCTCGGCCACCAAGGCCGAGGGCGTCGAGGGCGAGCCCACGAAATTCGACCTCTGGCTGGAAAAGAAATTCTCCAAAAAGACGCTGGACAACCTCATGATCGGGACCTCGCTTTTCTTCGGGATCCTCCTGCCGGTGGTGCTCTACATTCTGCTCCCCTCCTTCCTGACCTCGCTGCTCCGGCCTCTGATCCCGTTTTCCCTGCTGCTCAACCTGATCGAAGGCGTGATCAAGATGCTGATCTTCCTGCTCTTTCTCTTTTCCACCTCCCGCATGAAGGACATGAAGCGGGTCTATTCTTTTCACGGCGCCGAGCACAAGACCATATACTGCTATGAAAAGGGTCTCCCCCTGACGGTGGAGAACGTCCGGCAGCAGAAGCGCTTTCACCCCAGATGCGGCACCAGCTTTCTGTTCGTGGTGCTTTTCATCGGTATCCTGATCTATTCCTTCATCTCCTGGGACAGCGTCTGGATGCGCATTCTGATCCGGATCCTGTGCCTGCCGGTGCTGGTGGGCGTCACCTACGAGATTAACCGTCTGGTGGGCCGGTACGACAATTTCCTTACCCGCATCCTCCGGGCGCCCGGGCTTGCGGTCCAGCATCTGACGGTGTTCGAGCCCGACGACGACATGATCCGCACCGCCATCGAGGCGGTGAAGCCGGTGATCCCCGGAGACGGGAGCGACCAATGGTGATTACCAGACGCGATCTGTTTTTTGAGGCGCGCGCCGCCATTCCGGAGCGCAACGCCGCCTTTGAGGCGCGGGAGCTTTTACTGCGCGCGCTGTCCATCACGAAGGAGGAATACTATCTCCATCCCTCCCTCCCCGTCACGCCCGAAGAGGAGGCGCGGTTCCGCGCACTTCTTTCAGAGCGGCTTGCGGGAAGGCCCCTGGCCCACATCCTCGGCGAGTGGGATTTTTACGGGCGCACTTTTAAAGTGACTCCCGACGTGCTGATCCCCCGCCCGGAGACCGAGGAACTGGTGGAAGAAGCACGGTTTTTCCTGACCGGGAACGAAAAGGTCCTGGATCTGTGCACCGGGACGGGATGCGTTGGCATCACGCTGGCTCTGGAGATCCCGGGGCTGGAGGTGACCCTCGGGGATATCTCGGAGCCGGCTCTTGAAGTGGCGCGGGAAAACGCCCGGCGCTACCCCGCTGCGAAGGTCCGCGTCCTCTACGACGACGCCCTGGCTCCCTCAAAGGAGCCGTACGATATGATCGTCTGCAATCCCCCCTATGTTTCCGCCGCCGATCCTCCCAACGAGGAGGTCGCGCGTCACGAGCCTGCCCTCGCCCTCTACGGTGGGGAGGACGGCCTGGATTTTTACCGGGCGATCCTCAGATACCGGCTCTCGCTGCTCCCCTCCGGCGGGCGCGTCGTTTTCGAGTGCGGCGACACCCAGAGCCGCAAGGTCGCCCACATCATGGAGACCTTCGGCGCGAAGGCGATCCGCATCCGCACCGACCTTTCCGGCAAAGGCCGGATCGTTTCGGGAGAGCGGCCGTAATTGTGATTTATACCGATAAAAGCCGGTCCCCAGGTTCTATTATCGTCAGTTTTACGGGGGAATACGGTTTGACTTTCCCGGATTCGTGCGCTATAATAAATCCATAGAATCTCTTTATGCGGGAGTGTAATGCATGGTAACGAAATCTGTAACCGTCAATACTCAGGTCGGTCTTCACGCAAGACCTGCTACCTTCTTTATTCAGAAAGCTACCGAATTCAAATCCACCATCTGGATCGAAAAGGACGAGCGCAGGGTCAACGCGAAGAGCCTTCTCGGCGTTCTCTCCCTCGGGATCGTCAAGGGGATGGACATCACCCTGATCGCCGACGGCAGCGACGAGGTCGCCGCGGTGGAGGCTCTGGCCAACATGGTGTCGGCGGATCTGGCCGACTGATCCTTTTTTCGACAGGTAAAACGACTGCGCTGCGTTTCGCGGCGCAGTTTTCGTAATCGAAGGTTTTTTCGGGGTGGAGCATGGATCTTCCGGCATTGCGCAAAAAGGCCTCCGAGCTTCCTTTGGAGCCCGGCGTGTATCTCATGCACGACAAAACCGGCAAGATCATTTACGTGGGCAAGGCGCGCCATCTGCGCAACCGCGTTTCCCAGTATTTTCACGACCTGGCTTCCCATACGCCCAAGGTCCTGAAGATGGTGGAGAACGTGGCAGATTTCGAGGTCGTCGTGGCCGACAGCGAATTCGACGCGCTGGTGCTGGAAAACATCCTTATCAAAAAGCACATGCCCAAGTACAACATCAAGCTCAAGGACGACAAGGGGTATCCCTTCATCCGCGTTGATCCCCGGGAGGCCTATCCGCGCTTTGCCCTTTCCTCCAAAAGGGAGAACGACGGCGCGCGCTATTACGGTCCTTACGGGAGCCGCGGCATGGCCTACAGCGTCATCAACACCCTTTCGGAGACCCTCCGTCTTCCCACCTGCTCCCGCGTCTTTCCCCGGGATATCGGCAAAGGCAGGCCCTGCCTGAACGCCCAGATGGACCGTTGCCTCGCTCCCTGCACCGGGAAGATCGGCGAGGACGAGTACCGCGATCTGATCCGGCAGGGCGACCTGATCCTCCGGGGCGAATACGCTTCCCTGCTTGCTTCTCTGGAAGAGGAGATGGGAAAGGCCGCCGAGAATATGGAATTCGAGCGGGCGGCGATCCTGCGCGACCGGATCTTTGCGGTCAAGCGGCTCGGCTCCCGCCAGATCATCATCAACGACACCGTCAAGGACGCCGACGCCGTGGCCTATTATTCCGACGAGACCGGAAGCGCGGTGGTGCTTCTGACCCTCCGGGGCGGAAGCGTCGTCGGCAAATTCACGGTTTTCACCCCCGACGCCGCCGCGTCCGACGGAAGGGAGCTTCTCACCGATTTTATCCTGCAGTATTATTCCACCGCCGAGGACATTCCCGGCGCGGTCTTTCTCTCGGACGACACCGAGGATCAGGAGATTCTGGAAAAGCTCTTAAGCGAGCGCGCGGGAAAGCGGGTCCGTCTCTATCTCCCCAAGCGGGGTGAAAAGCACCGCATCGTGGATATGGCCACCGCCAACGCCAGGGACGAATTGGAGCGTGTGCGCAAAAGCGAGGGCTTCCGCACCAAAACGGCCGAAGCGCTGGCGTCGCTTCTCTCGCTCCCCGCTCCCCCCTCCCGCATCGAGGCCTTCGACATTTCCAACACCGGCGACGCCTACATCGTGGCGTCCATGGTGGTTTTTGAAAACGGCAAGCCCCGGAAGGGCGACTACCGCAAGTTCCGCATCCGCTCCACCGAGACCCAGGACGACTTCGCCTCCATGCACGAGGTGATCCACCGCCGCTTATCCGATCTGCTGGAGGGCAAGAAGGGGTTTGAGAAAAAGCCCGACCTCTTTCTGATCGACGGCGGCAAGGGACAGCTCTCCGTGGTGGAGGACGCCATGGCCGAGCTGGGCGTCGTGATCCCCGCCTTCGGCATGCAGAAGGACGACCGGCACCGCACCGCCGCCCTGGTCACCCCGGCGGGAGAAGAGATCTGCCTGACCGCGATCCCCGCCGTCTTCTCCTTCGTGGGTACCGTCCAGGAGGAGGCGCACCGTTTCGCCATCGGGTTCCACCGCTCTCTGCGGGACAAAAAGCCCATCCGCACCGAGCTGGACGACATTCCCGGCATCGGCAAGACCCGCCGCACCGAGCTTCTCGCGAAGTTCCGCAGCGTCTCGGGCGTGCGCAAGGCCTCTCTCGGCGATCTTTCAAGCGTGATCGGCCGGAGCGCAGCGGGCAAAGTCTACGAGTATTTTCATCGAAAGGATCAGGAATCATGAGAGTGATCACCGGAAGCGCCAAGGGCACGAGGCTTCAGACGCTGGACGGTCTGGAGACCCGCCCCACCGCCGAAAAGGTCAAAGAAGCGGTTTTCAGCAGCATCCAGTTCGATCTGGAGGGACGGTACGTTCTGGATCTCTTCGCGGGCTCCGGGCAGATGGGCATCGAGGCGATCTCCCGCGGCGCGGCCGGCGCAACCTTCGTCGATTCCTCCCGGGACGCCGTCAGGGTCGTCACGGCCAACGTCAAAAAGTGCCGTATGGAGGAACAAAGCGAGATCCTGCTTCGCGATTACCGCGCGTTTCTGCTCGGGCCGCATACGCATACCTACGGTGTGGTGTTTCTGGATCCCCCCTACGGCACGCCCCAGCTGAAACGGGCGCTTCGGACGCTGGAAACTGTTGACATTGTCGCAAAATGCGGTATAATAGTATGTGAATCAGAGAAAGACGAAGTTTTGCCGGACGATTTGAAGGGCTACACCAAAACGAAGGAGTATTTCTACGGACGGCCGAAAATCACTCTTTACGTCAAAAACGCAGATTGACAGGATGAAAACCATGAGAACAGCCTTATATCCCGGCAGCTTCGACCCGGTCACCTACGGTCACCTGGACGTGATCCGCCGCGCCGCCCGCCTTTTCGACAAGGTGGTGGTGGGCGTTTCGAACAACTCAAAGAAGGTCCCCACCTTCACCCTGGAGGAGCGGACCGATCTGATCCGCCGCGTGCTTCAGGCCGAAGGGCTTGAGGACGTGGAGGTGGGAAGCTACAACTGCCTTCTGGTGGACTACGCCGCCGAGGTGGGCGCCTCGGTGATCGTGCGCGGACTGCGCGCGGTGGCCGACTTTGAATACGAATTCCAGATGTCCCTGGCCAACCACAAACTGAGACCCAACGTCGAGACCGTGTTCGTCAGCACTCTGGAGCGCAACCTTTTCATTTCTTCCAGTCTCGTAAAGGAGATCGCCGCCCACGGAGGCAACATCAAGAGCTTCGTGCCGCCGGTGATCGTCGACGATATTATGGCCAAATTATACCATCAAGGGGAGGAAAAGTAACATGACCGACAAGACCACCGGCAAGAAAGAAGTCGCTGATCGCCTTTTGCTGCAGATCATCGACGCCCTCAACGACGCCCGCGGCGTCCCCTTCAAGAAAGAGCTCTGCATCGCCGACCGCGAGCATCTGCTCGACCTGGCGGAATCCGCCTACGACAACCTTCCCGCGGATATCGCCGAAGCCCGCAAGATCATCCAGGAGCGCGACCGCACCATCGCCGACGCCGAAGCCCGCGCCAAGCGCATCGTCGCCGACGCTGAGGCTCAGGCCGAGCGCACCAAAAAAGAAGCCCGCGAGCTTGCCAACCACATGGTGGAGGAAAGCGAGATCGTCACCGGCGCCAAGAAGCGCGCGAAGGAGATCTACGAATCCAACGAGCAGAAGGTCAGCGAGCTGAAGAGCGAAGCCATCGCCTACGTGGATGAAAAGCTTTCCAACGCTTCCTCCATTCTGGAACAGAGCGTCGGCGATATCAAGAACATCCGCAAGAGCATCAAGACCGACTCCTCCGACCGCACTTGACGGGATATCCCGCCGCGCCCTCCTCAGGAGAAGCACGGACGCCTCCGGTTTACGGCCACGGCCTCATCCGCGAGGGGTGCAAGCTTCTTTCCAAAGCGATCCCAAAAAGGAAAAGCAGACTGATTATCACTTCAGTCTGCTTTCGTTTTCAGGCTTGCCCTCTGCTCAAAGCGCCGTCCGGCGGTGAAATCTCCCTTGATCAAAAGCGCATCTGCCGGAGCTACGGATATCGAAACTGCCGCCGCTCTGTCTGATTCTTTTTTGAATCTCTGCGCTCTCCCCTCTCTGTCTCGCGACGAAGGCGGTTTCCGGATCATCTTCGCAATTTTTATCAATCCTCC
>CACYBP010000246.1 GCA_902772625.1 Oscillospiraceae bacterium | reverse complement strand
GAAGAGCTGGTCGCCCGGTATGAAAAAACCTTCCGGAAGGCCGCGGCCGCGGCGGCCGGGTACGGCATGACCGCGCTCTTCGGCCTGGAGATCCGCTTTACCGACGCCGACAACGATTATCTCGTTTACGGTATGGATTTCGATTTCTTCCGGAAGCACGACCGGATGATGGAGCTGGGACTGGAGAGATTCAGCGAGCTTTCCCATCGGGAAGGGTTCTATCTGATCCAGGCGCATCCCTTCCGCAAGGGGATGAAGATCCAGAACCCCGCGCTTCTTGACGCCATGGAGGTACACAACGGCAATCCGCGTCACGATTCCCGCAACGACGTCGCGCGGCTCTGGGCCGAAAAGTACGGTCTGGCCGCCACCTCCGGGTCCGACGCCCACCAGACGGAGGACGTGGGCCGCGGCGGCATCGCCACCGAAAGCCGGATCACGACCATGGAGGAACTGATCTCGGTACTGAAAAGCGGTGAGTACAGCCTGATCGAAAAGGGCGACCGCGGAAAAGAGTTCTCCCTTACCCGCTGAAGCCATGCTCTTCCGAAGCGCCGGTTTCCCTCGAAACCGGCGCTTTTCCAAAAAGAACGCCATCATCGCCGTTTCCGGATAGAAAAAGGGGGATCACGCATGAAAATCAAGACGAAAGAGCTTTCTTACGACCGGGTGATAAATCTCCCGAAGCCTCGGCACAAGGATCCCCGGAAGCCCTCGCTCTTTTTCCGGACCTTGGTGCGGATCGCATCAACGCCGGATCTTCGCGACGCGTCCTTCTCGTATCAGGTGGAGGAGGGACTGAAACCGGGAAAGGAACCATGCCTGATCCTGATGAATCATTCCAGCTTTATCGATCTGGAGATCGTGTCGAAGATCTTCTATCCGCATCCTTACGGGATCGTCTGTACGTCGGACGGATTTGTGGGAAAGGCCGGCTTGATGCGGGCGATCGGGTGCGTGGAGACCGCCAAGTTTTCAAGCGATCTCACCCTGATCCGGGATATGAAGACCCTTCTCGGGAAGAAAACGTCGGTCCTGATGTATCCGGAGGCAAGCTATTCCTTCGACGGGTGCGCAACGCCGCTTCCCCGGCGGATGGGGATCCTCCTCAAAAAGCTCGGCGTGCCGGTGATCGGAATCCGGACCGAAGGCGCTTTTCTCCGTGACCCGCTATATAACGAGCTTCAGAAGCGCAAGGTCAAAGTCTCCGCCCGCGTGTCGAGCCTTTTCACGCCGGAGGAGATCCGGGAAAAGAGCGTTGAGGAGCTGGACCGGATACTGGACGCCTTCTTTACCTTCGACGCCTTCGCCGACCAGAAGGCAAAGAAGATCGCCGTTTCAGAGCCCTTCCGCGCCGACGGTCTGGAAAGGATCCTGTTCCGGTGCGCCTCCTGCGGAAAAGAGGGCGGGATGCGGGGCCGCGGTACGCGCCTGACCTGCGGGTTCTGCGGCAAGAGCTATTATATGGACGAATACGGCGAGCTGCACGCCGAAAAAGGGGAGACCGAATTCCCGCATATCCCCGACTGGTACGGATTTGAAAGGGACGAAGTGAAGCGCGAGCTTCAGAGCGGCGAATACAGGCTCGAAACGCCCGTCAGGATCGGCATGATGGTGGACCGGAAGGCGATCTATTTCGTGGGTGACGGCGTGCTGACCCACGACGGGGATGGCTTTCATCTCACGGGATGCGACGGAAAGCTTGATTACCGGCAAAGCCCTCTTTTTTCCTACGGCCTCTACGCCGATTATTACTGGTATGAGATCGGCGACGTGATCGCCCTGGGAGGGAAGGACACGGTCTATTACTGTTTTCCGAAGGAGTCCTTTAGCGTGGCCAAGGCCCGTCTTGCCGCCGAAGAGCTATATAAGCTCCGCCGGAATGAGCGGCAGGAAAGGCGCGCTTCCCGCAGCTCCTCCGCAGAAACAGAGGCGTGAAAAAGCCCCGCCGCATTTGCGGCGGGGTTTTCTGCCGTTTTCAGTTGATCGCGGCTTCCCGGTCCATATAGACCGAGCGGGAAGTATAGAGTAGATATCCCGATTCGTAGATCATTTTACCCAGCCGGACGCCGAAGGGACTTTCGTTCCGGTAGTCGTACCCGGAAGGATTGTCCAGCACCGCTTTGCACGCCTCCGCCACGGAGGAAAGCATCGCGGGACCGGTCTCCAGGGGGCCGTGGCTGGGGAAGAGGCTTTCGAATTCCGATTCGCGGGCGATGATCTTCAAAAGCTCGTGATAAAGCGCCTCCACCGTGCCGTATTCAGCATACGGGGCGTTCGGAGGGCCGGCGCCCACAGCCACCGCGCCCACGCAGCAATCGTCGCCGGGGAAGAAGATGCGGTTCTTTTTGTCCAGGAATCCGCAATGTCCGCTGGAATGCCCCGGCAGGAAAACCAGTTCGATCTCATGTCCTCCGCCGAGGTCGAAAACGGCGCCGTCGGGCATACCGACGATCTCATAGGGACGGTAGGGGATCATATCGTCCCGGGTCATGTCGTAGGCGACCCCTTTGCCGTTTTCATCAAACAGGCGATCCCAGGCCTTCGGAGTCATGTTTTTTTGAAGCTTCGGCACTTCGAATTCGTGACAGTACACCTTGTCGAACTGGTTGTTCCCCAGTGCGTGATCGGGGTGGCAGTGGGTGTTCACGACGAAGTAGGGCTTGCCGCCGAGAAGGGTCTCACAGAGTCCCTTCAGATCGCCGATGCCGAAGCCCGTGTCGATCAGAAGGCCCTTTTCGGGTCCTTCGATCAGAAAGAGCCAAACGTCGCCCATACCGTCGAGGCTTTCTTCGTAAATGCCGTAGATCCCCTTGCGCAGGGTGTAGACCTCCACGTAGGGATCCACGGGCAGGACGCGTCTGGTCTCGTCCTTTTCCCGCAGAAGCTTCATGTAGGCGTAGCGGATGGGGTTTTCGGGTTCGCGGATCTTTGACTTGTCCTTTTTCCCGCGTATCAGGGAATCCACGTCCCGCTGGAAGGAAAGAGGTGCGCTTGCCATGGGATCAGCTCCTTTTCTATCGCTATCAGGCAGTAGAGCCGGCGGAGGTCAGACTCTGCTCCGCTCTTCCTCCAGTTCCTTGATGCGCTTTTGATTCTCAGCGATCAGACGCTGAAGCTCGGTGATCCGCTCCTGCACCGGCGCTCTCCGGCTTCTGCTTTTGCGGGTAAAGCGGATCTGGAAGAAGGCCATCACACCCATGGCGAAAAAGCAGAACGCCCAGGCGTAGAGGAGCAAGGGGGTCTGGTCGAAGATGTGTCTGAACACCAGAATGCACAGGATATCCACGGCCGCGAAGAAGGCGAGAACGAAATACACCGGGATCATGACGGGTTTGATGTTCTCCGCCTTGATCCTGCTCTGATAATACGCTCTTTTCTCGTCGTGCTCGCTCCGCAGCGTTTCGGTCTCGGCCTTCAGATTGTCGATCCTGCGGTTCAGGTCGGCGATCTTTTCGGTTTCCTCAGGGGAATAGACGCGATTGTTGACCCGTTCAAAGCTCTCCAGGATCTTTTTTCTTTCCGCTTCTTCGATGATCCTTCTCCGTTCTTCCTCTTCCGTGATCCTTTTTTCACTGTCATCGCTCATGGATATACACCGCCGTTTTTCTTTTTACTATACTTCTTTCAAGCTCCTTTGTCAAGAAAAAAGAAAGAAACGATGCATTTCTTCTGCTTTCGATCCGCAGAAGCGACTTGCTTTTTGCTTGCGTTTCAGATACAATAAGCTCGACGACTGAAGAAGGGGGACTCTTTATGGGAAACGTCATCGCCATCGGCGGAGGCTTCAACGGGAAGGATTTCTGGGAGCTTGCCAGAGACCTGATCAGGCTTTCCGGAAAGGAAAAGCCGAATTATCTCTTCATTCCCACCACGGCATACGATATCATGGACCGGGACGGAGTGGCCGTCTTTTCCAAGAGCGGCTGTCACGTCGAGACGCTGTTTCTGACCCACGACTACGTCACCGAAGAACTCATACGCGAAAAGATCAGGAGAGCCGATATCATCCACGTTCCGGGAGGCAACCTGAAATTCTGCACCGACGTCTGGCGCGAGACGCACGCGCTCGAGTGTCTCCGCGAAGCCTTCCGCGACGGGAAGACCCTTTTCGGAAGCTCTTCGGGCAGCATGTGCTGGTTCCGGAAGGGCTACGACGACTGCGGTCCGGACGATTCCTTCCTCTTCGTCGACGGCGCGGCTCTCCTGCCTTACTGCAACGTTCCGCATTATGAAAACGCTTTCTGGCAGGAATTCAACTCTCACGCCGCCGAGGCGGGAATATCCACCATCGCGTGCGAAAACGAGACCGCCGTCTGTTATATCAACGGGAAGTGGTCGATCCGGGTTTCCTCCGCAAGGCCGGACGGAAGAGTCTGGTTTTTCGACGCCGAAGACGGGTATAAACGGTACGATCTACGGGCGCATCCAGAGATCCTGGAGCGGCTCTGAAACAAGTTTGCCATGCAAAAACGCCGTGTAAAGCCAAATGCTTTACACGGCGTTTTCCTGTGATACGGGGTTTCAGGAAAGCTTGACGGGTTCCACGTTCCAGATCCTGTCCGCGTATTCCCGCACGGCGCGGTCGGCGGCGAAGAAACCGGCGCCCGCGACGTTGTGAAGCGACATGCGCGCCCATTTTTCCCGGTCCTTCCAGGTCTCGGACACCTTTTCCTGGCAGGCCTTGTAAAGATCGAAATCCGCAAGGCACATATAGGGATCGGCCACGCCGTTCCCGCCGTAGATCAGGCTTCCGGCGATATCGGCGAAATGCTCTCCGGCGATGCCGGAAGAAAGCATATCCACCGCCTTTTTCAGCCAGGGAGAAGCGCTGTAATAAGTGGAGGGATTGTATCCTCTGGCCCAGAGGTCGTTGACTTCCTCGGCCGTAAGTCCGAAGATGAAGATGTTTTCACGCCCGGCGCGTTCCATGATCTCGATGTTGGCGCCGTCCAGGGTACCGACGGTCAGGGCGCCGTTGATCATCAGCTTCATGTTTCCGGTGCCGCTGGCTTCCTTACCGGCGACGGAGATCTGTTCGGATACGTCGGCGGCCGGGATGATGATCTCGGCGGCGGAGACCGAATAGTTCTCCACGAATACCACCTTCAGCTTGTCGCGTACGTCGGGATCGGCGGCGATCATATCCGAAATGGAGCAGATCAGCTTGATGATGCGCTTGGCGGTGTGGTAAGCCGCCGAGGCTTTCGCGCCAAACAGGAAGGTGCGCGGCTCGAAGGGGGCGTTCGGGTTTTCTTTCAGATAGGCGTAAAGCGAAAGGATGTGCAGAGCGTTGAGAAGCTGGCGCTTGTACTCGTGGAGCCTCTTGACCTGCACGTCGAAGAGCGTGTTCTCGTCGAGGACGACTCCCGCCGTCTTCCGGAGATGCTCGGCCAGGCGCTTCTTGTTGTTTTTCTTGATCCGGAGCAGCTCCTCAAGGACCCGGGAATCGTTTTCATAGCGG
>CACYBP010000245.1 GCA_902772625.1 Oscillospiraceae bacterium | reverse complement strand
TGGAAGAGATTTTCAAGCTTCTTGAGAAGAAAAAAGAGGAGAAAAAGCCCGCGCCGCCGACGTGGATCGTGTGCGGTCTGGGAAACCCCGGCGCGAAATACGAGACCACGCGTCACAACGTGGGATTTGAGACCCTGCGCTTTTTTGAAGAGCGGTTCGGCTTTAAAACCACACGTCTGGAATTCAAGGCGCTGACCGCGAGAGCCGTGCTTCCTCTCCCGAACGGAGAAGAGGCGAGCGTTCTTTTCATGCGCCCCCAGACCTTTATGAACAATTCGGGAGAAGCGGTGGGAGAAGCGGCCCGCTTCTACAGGATCCCCGCCGATCACGTACTGATTCTTTATGATGACGTGTCCTTGCCGGAAGGACATCTGCGGATCCGGGGCAAGGGCAGCGACGGCGGACACAACGGGATCAAGAGCATCCTTTACCATCTCGGGACCGACGTCTTTCCGCGCATCAAGCTCGGCGTCGGCGCTCCTTTGACGAAGGAATTCGACATGGTGGACTGGGTCCTCGGAAAGCCCGACGAGGAGGCGAGAAAGAAGATCGCCCTGGCGGCTTCGAAGACGCCGGACGCCGCGGCGGAGATCATGGCTTACGGGGTGGCGACGGCTTCCTCGCATTTCAACGGTCCGGCGGACAGATCTTCCTCCTCCGGAAAGAAGGCGGCGGAGACCCGGGAAAACCGAAAAGGCTCTGAAAAGGAGAACGCAGACGAAACCGGATCGGCGGAAATGAGCCGGGAGGAGAAGCTTTCATGAGAGCAATACTGGAAAGCCTTGCCTCGCTTCCCGAGATCGGCGAAACCTTGAAAAAGCTGGAGGCGGGAAGGACGCCGGTGCTCCTGACCGGACTGTCGCCCATCCACAAGGCGCACGTGATCGCCGCGATCCGCCGGAAGACCGGGCGGAGCGTGGCCGTGATCGGCGCCGACGACCGGGCGCTTTCCCGGCTGATGCTGGATACCGAGGTGCTGGCGGGGGAGGACGGCGCGGTGCTCCAACCAAAGGAGCAGATCTTCTACCAGGCCGACAGCGCCTCCCGGGAAAGCGAGCAGAGACGCGTTTCCTTCTTTTACGAATGGGAAAGGACGCCTCTGACTTTTCTCTCGTCCGAAGCGCTGGCGGCCAGAACGCTTCCCCCCGGGGTGCTGAAAAAAGCCGTGATCCGGCTCCGGGTGGGGGACGTGATCGAACCCGCGGAGCTTTCCCGGCGCCTGGTGGACGCGGGGTACCGGCGCGTGGACGCCATCGACGCCCGCTCCGGCGGCGAATTCGCCGTCAGAGGCAGCATCTTTGATATTTATCCGGTCAACGCCGAGATGCCCTTCCGCATCGACTTCTTCGACGACGAGGTGGACTCGATCGCCCAGTTTTCCACCGAGACGCAAAGACGGGTGAACCAGATCCACGAGGCGGTGATCCTGCCGGCGGCCGAGGCCCTGCCGCGCTACGCCGAAGGCGGGATAGAAGGCACGGTGGAAAGGCTCGGCGAGCTGGAGAAACGGCTGAAAAGAAGGCGAAAGCTCACCGACAAGCTGAAGGAGACGCTGGAGGGAGACCGGGAAGCGCTTCGGGAAAACGGGACCTTCGCCGCCATCGACAGGATCTACCCCGCGCTCTACGGGGAATTTGCCTCGGCGCTGGATCACATGCCGGAGGACGCGATCGTGATCCTGGACGATCCCGGCCGGATCGCGGAGAGCATGAAAAACGCCGACTGGCGGCGGGGAGAGGAAGCGGTCACGCTGATGGAGGCGGGGCTGATCTCCGACGAGCAGACCGGGTGGATGATGGATCACGCGTCCTTCGTGAAGGCCTTGACGGGGAAACGGGTCCTGATGCTCGACACCTTCACCGCGGGGAGCTACGAGCCCGCGCCGCGCACGGTGACCTCGATCCTGACGAAGGAATTGAGCGGCCTCACCGGCGGCTTTGAAGGCGCGGCTGAGGAGATCGACACCTATCTTTCGGCAGGGTACGCGGTGATCTTCTGCGCCGGAAACGCGCACCGCGCCTCGGTGGCGGTGGACGCCTTCCGGGAAGAGGGGATCAGCGCACGGTATATCCCCTCCGAAAGCGTGGAGCCCGAAAGGGGAAAACTGACCGTCACCGATATCGCGCTTTCGGCGGGGGCCGAGTATCCGGCCCTGAAGCTTGCGATCCTGACCGAGGGGGTCCGGGCGCGCACAAATACCCGCCGGGCAAAAAAGAGCGCCCGCAAGGAGGGGGGAGAAGCGATCCGCTCCTTTGCGGATCTGCACCCCGGGGATCTGGTGGTGCACGACGCCTACGGTATCGGCAAATTCGTGGGGATCGCTCCCATCGAGACAGACGGACTTCAGAAGGACTATATCAAGATCCAGTATTTCGGAAGCGATGTGCTTTACGTGCCGGTGACCCAGCTGGATCTGATCGCGAAATACATCGGCGCCGGGGACGAAGGCGCGGTGAAGCTGAACCGCATGGGCGGCGGCGACTGGGTCCGGGCCAAATCCCGCGCCAAGGCCGCGGCAAAGGAGCTGGCGGGCAAGCTGATCGCCCTTTACGCCGCCCGGGCCAAGCTACGGGGCTTCGCCTTCCCCAGGGACAACGAGTGGCAGAAGGAATTTGAGGAGAGCTTCGAATACGAGGAGACCGAGGATCAGCTCCGCACCACCCAGGAGATCAAGCGCGACATGGAAAGCGAGATCCCCATGGACCGGCTTTTGTGCGGAGACGTGGGCTTCGGCAAGACCGAAGTGGCTTTCCGCGCGGTGATGAAATGCGTGATGGGCGGGAAACAGGCGGCGATCCTGGTGCCCACCACGGTGCTGGCGCGCCAGCATTATCAGACCGCTCTGCACCGCTTCCGGGGCTATCCCCTCCGGATCGGGGTGCTTTCCCGCTTCACGCCGCCGGGGAAGGCGGCGGAGTATCTGCGCCAGATGAAGTCCGGCATGCTGGATCTGGTGGTGGGCACCCACAAGCTCCTGGGCAAAAACGTGGAATTCCGGGATCTGGGGCTTCTGGTGGTGGACGAGGAGCAGCGCTTCGGCGTCAGCCACAAGGAGCGGCTGAAGGAACTTTCCCGCACGGTGGACGTGCTGACCCTGACCGCGACCCCGATCCCGCGCACCCTGAATATGGCGCTCTCGGGGATCCGGGACATGTCGCTTCTGGAGGAAGCGCCCCACAACCGGCATCCGGTGCAGACCTACGTGCTGGAGCACGACGACGGGGTGCTTTACGACGCGATCTCCAAGGAGCTTTCCCGCGGAGGCCAGGTCTATTACCTCCACAACAAGATCGAAACCATCACCCGCACGGCGTCAAAACTGCAGCAGGCCTTCCCCGACGCCCAGATCGCCGTGGGACACGGGCAGATGAAGCCCGAGGAGCTTTCGGAGGTCATGCGCTCGGTGGTGGAGGGCGAGGTGCAGATCCTGGTCTGCACCACCATCATCGAGACCGGCATCGACATCCCCAACGTGAACACGCTGATCGTGGAGGACGCCGACAGGATGGGCCTTGCCCAGCTTCATCAGATCCGCGGCCGGGTGGGAAGATCCAATCGCCGCGCCTACGCCTATCTGACCTACCACCGGGGCAAGGTGCTTTCGGAGGTGGCCACCAAGCGCCTTTCGGCGATCCGGGAGTTTGCCGAGTTCGGCGCCGGCTTCCACATCGCCATGCGCGATCTGGAGATCCGCGGGGCGGGCAACGTCCTGGGCGCCGAGCAGTCGGGGCATATGGTCTCGGTGGGATACGATATGTATCTCCGGCTTCTGGACGAGGCCGTGGTGGAGGCCAAGGGAGAGAAACCGGTGAAAAAAGCCGAATGCACCGTGGATCTGGAGATCGAGGCACGCATCCGGGAAAAGTACATCCCCAACGCCCCCGAACGGCTGGATATTTACCGCCGGATCGCCTATATCCGCACCAAAGAGGACGCCGAGGACATGACCGACGAGCTTCTGGACCGCTACGGCGAATTCGGGGAAGAGGTGCGCAATCTGATGAAGATCGCGCTTCTGCGGAACGAGGCGGCCGAGGCGGGGATCAGCGAGATCTCGGAAAAGAAGGGGATGCTGGTATTCCGGCTGGCGTCGCCCGATTTCATGAAGATCTCGGCGCTCTGTGTGATGCCCTCTTTCAAAGGCCGCATCTTCCTGAACGCCGGGTCGGAGCCGTATCTTTCCCTCCGGGTGAAAC
>CACYBP010000244.1 GCA_902772625.1 Oscillospiraceae bacterium | reverse complement strand
TCCGCCGTTTTTTCCCCGCCCTCCGCACCGCGCTTTTCGCGAAGGGCGGCCGGGGGACTCTCTCGCCGCGGCGGGCGCTCTTGCTCTCCCTCGGGGCGGTGATGGGGCCGGGAAATCTTGCGGGAGTCGCGGCGGCGGTGGCCTTCGGCGGGCCGGGCGCCGTGTTCTGGGTGTGGTTTTCGGGGATCGCGGGGATGGCCCTGCGCTACGCCGAAAGCGCCCTGGCCCTGTTCTATGCGGCCCCCGGAGAAAAGTCCGAGGGCATGGCCGCCGTGATCCGCCGCGGCCTGGGCCTTCCGGTCCTTGCCCTTTTCTTCTCCCTTTCCGGGGTGACGGTGTCGCTCCTGATGGCCGATCTCACCTCGTCCGGGGCGCTGCTTTTTTCTCTGAACGCCTCTTACGGCCTTCCGACGCCCTGCGGGGCGCTTCTTCTGGTATGTCTCCTCGTTCCCGCTCTTCTGGGCGGAAAAAGCCGGATCGCATCGCTCTCCCCGGTTCTCGTGGCGGCGGTGTCTTTTCTCTACCTGGCGCTTTCCCTTTCGATCCTTTTCCGCGCGCCGGAGGAGGCGGCCGGCGCCGTCTCCCGGATCCTCTCTTCGGCCTTCGAGAGAAGAAGCCTTTGGGGGATCCTCGCCTCCCCCTCCTTCCGGGAGGGGATCCGGAAGGGGATCTATTCCAACGAGTGCGGTCTGGGAAGCGAGCCCGCCTTTTCCCAGGGGACCTCGCTTCAGGATCCCGCGCGGCAGGGAGAGGTGTCGATGCTCGGTCCCTTTTTCGACACGGTGATCTTCTGCGGGATCACCGGGATCCTCTGCGTCATGGCGGGGGAAAGCGATCCGGCGAAGATGCTTCCCGCGCTTTTCGGGCGTTTTTTCCCGGGCTTCGGCGCTCCTCTTCTCACGCTATTTCTCTTTCTTCTGGTCTACACCACCCTGATCTCCTGGTATTACGCGGGCGAAAGCTTCGCGCTGTCCGCCTTCGGCCGACGCGCGAAGCTTCCTTACAGGGCGGTCTATCTTCTGTTCCCGCTTCTCGTCCCGCTCTTTTCCGCCGGGACGCTTTACGCTTTGTGCGATCTCGCGGTGACCTTGATGGCGCTGCCGTCGCTCTTCGCGATCCTTTGGCTTTCGCCCCGGCTGGGAAGGCTTTCCCGTCAGAGGCTCCGGAGATGAAAGCCCCCGTCCACGTTGATGACCTCGCCGGTGGAGAAGGGCAGCGCGCCGCCCGCGATGGCGGCCACCGCCCGGCCGATATCCTCCGGCGTGCCCCAGCGGCGGATGGGCGTGACGCCGCCCGCGATCAGGCGGTCGTATTTTTCGGTCACCTTTTCTGTCATATCGGTTTTGATGATGCCCGGGCGGATCTCATACACGTTGATGCCGTAAGGGGCGAGCCGGTCGGCAAACAGGGTCGTCACCATCGACACCCCCGCCTTGGAGATGCAGTATTCGCCGCGGTTCACCGAGGAGGTGTAGGCCGACATGGAGCCGATATTGACGATCATCGGCTTGTCCGGGCTTTCCTCCGCCGTCCGGATCAGAAGGCCCGCGGCCTCCTGGGTCATGAAAAAGGTCCCCCGGAGATTGGTGGAGATCACCCGGTCGAAGCTCTCCTCGCTCATTTCCAGAAGGTCGGCGCGCACCTTCGGCGCGACGCCCGCGTTGTTGACCAGGAGGTCAAGCCTTCCGTATTCCCGCTCCACCGCCTCCAGAAGCCGCTTCCGGTCCCCGGTCGACGCCGAGTCGGCGCGGAAGTAGGAAACCTTGTCCCCCAGCTTTTCAAGGCCTTCGCCGGCCTCGGGGCTCACGCCCGTGGCCACCGTATGATATCCCAGCGCGGCCAGCGCCTCCACGACGCCGAGGCCGATGCCCCGTCTGCCGCCGGTCACGATCGCGATTCTTTTATCCATTGTATCCTCCTCAAATCTCCTTTGCCAGGGCGAGAGCCGCACCCATGACGAAAAGCGGCACGCTTTCGCACCGCAGGATCCGTTTTCCCAGCGACAGCGGCATAAGTCCCGCTTTTTCGGCGGTCCCGGCCTCCTCCGGCGTGAAGCCTCCCTCGCTTCCGATGAGGAAGGCGATCTCCCGCTTTCCCCCGGAAAGAAGCTCCGGAAGCGCTTTTCCGAAGGGCCTGGTCGCTTTTTCATAAAGCACCGCGCCGCCGATTTTTCCGGCCATTTCCACCGCCGCGCGGAAGTCCACGACGTCGAAGACCGGCGGCACGACGCTTCTCCCCGACTGCATGGCGGCTTCCAGGGCCACGCGGTTCCACCGTTCGGTCTTCTGACCCGGCTTCGGCCGGGCCACGCAGTTCCGGGAAAGGAAGGGGCAGATCGCCGCTGCGCCCGATTCCACCGCCGTCCGGATCATGAATTCGGTCTTGTCTCCCTTGGCCGCCGCCAGGAAGAGCGTGACGCGGAGTCCCGGCTCCTGATCGCTTTCCAGCTTTTCGACCAGCCGCAGGAGCACCTTCTCCCGGGTAAAGCCGGTGATCTCGTAAAGATAATCGTCGCCCTCGCCGTCCGAAAGGACGAGCTTTTCTCCCTCCCGGGCGCGAAGCGAACGGGAAAGATGTCTTGCGTCCTCCCCTTCGATCACCGTTTCGTCGCCCAGGCGGTCTTTCGGCACGAAAAATCTCGGCACGGTTTCTCCTTTCCTTCTCCCCCGGCGGAAAAAGGCCGCCGGATTCTGAAAAAACCGCCGGCGGCGCTCTGGTGCCTCCGGCGGTTCAGTTTATCGCGGGATTACTTCTTGGCTCTTTCGAGATACTCGCCGGTGCGGGTGTCGATGCGGATCACGTCGCCCTCATTGATGAAGATGGGAACGCGGACCACGGCGCCGGTCTCGAGAGTCGCGGCCTTGGTGACGTTGGTGGCGGTGTCGCCGCGGACGCCCGGCTCGGACTGGGTGACTTCCAGCTCGACGAAGGTCGGCGGCTCGATGCCGAAGACGTTGCCCTTATAGGACAGGACCTTGCAGATCATGTTTTCCTTCACGAATTTGAAGGCGTCGCCGAGGAGATCCTCGCCGATGGGAATCTGCTCGTAGGTTTCGGGATCCATGAAGTAATAGAGGGTGCCGTCGTTGTAGGAATACTCCATGTCCTTTCTTTCCACGTAGGCAATGGGGAATTTGTCGGTGGGGTTGTAGGTCTTTTCCACCACCGCGCCCGAGATGACGTTGCGGGTCTTGGTGCGGACGAAGGCCGCGCCTTTGCCCGGCTTCACGTGCTGGAATTCCACGACCTGGATGACCTGGCCGTTTTCCTCGAAAGTGATGCCGTTTCTGAAATCGCCTGCTGAGATCATTGTTTTCTCCTCCAAATTTACTCTATGTTGATTTTTCTTGCTTCGCGAAAGGTACCGTCAGATCTCGGGGATCTCCTCGTCGTTTTTGAGCATCTCAAAATAGTCGAGGATCTTCACGATCTGGCTGCGCGAGGTGAAGAAGAGCATGTTCCCGTCCACGTCGGCCGCCAGCTGCATGTCGTTGATGGCGTAGAAATCGATATAGTGCTCGCTTCCGTCGTCGTAGACCGTTTCCAGCCTGTAATCCGGGGCCTTGCCGCGCAGCGTCTCAGGGTCGATCCCCTCGCTCTGCAGAGTGCCCAGGGTCGGGAGGGAAACCAGCTCCATATAGAGTCTTCGTACCGAGGTCTCGTCCTTGGAGACCTTGTCCATTTCGGCGTAGAAGCGGTAATCCGACGCGTCCTCGTCGTTGGTAAAGGAGTCGATGAAAAGCTCGTATTTCTTTCCGCCTCCGGTGAGACGAACGGTGCGGATATCGTCGATGTTGTGGATCCAGATGGTGGTATCCACCAGGTCGTAAATGTCCAGGGTCAGGAAGTCGAAGCTTCCGTACACCGTGAACACGCAGTCGGCGCCCTTGAGCATGCCGTAGCGGGTGCGCACGTCTCCCTCGACGTTATTGCCGAGATAGAGGGTGGTCTCCGCGCCTTCGTCGTTGACGTAGCGGATCACGGTGGGCTTGTCGAGACCGAACTTTTCAAGGCCCTCCGTATTGTCCTGCACGACGTTTCTCACCGAAAGATTCAGCGAAGCCTCGTAATAATTCGACTTGGCCACGTCGTCGTTGATGCCGATCTCCAGAGGCTCGGTGAATTTGAACAGCGCCCAGGACGCGCCCGCGGCGATCTCGGCCTCGGAAAGCTGGCGGGAATCCACCACCGAGCCGTCGGGGTATTCGATGCGGAGCCGGTAGAGATCCATGTAGCTTTCCATGTCCGGATAGATCACGATGCTGCGCATCTCATAGACGTCGCGTTCCAGAGTGGAGCCCTGGTAATTGGAGATGATATAGACCGTTTCGCTTCCGTCCCGGGTGATATAATAGCCGGAGCCGAGAGGCGTTTGCGCCCCGAGCCGGACTGTGAGCTTTTCTCCCCCGGTGCCCTCGATCACGTAGGTGATGCTCTTGTCGGTGATGCCGTAATCCTGGAGATTGACGTCTCCGGAGGCCGCCACCGAGGCGGCTTCCAGCTCCTCCAGCGTCGCCACCATCAGATTCATATAGGTGTCGCTGTAATAATATCCTTCGGGGTTATTCTGCATGACGCACTTATAGGAATCGGTCGAGGAATCGTATTGGACCGTCACCTTGAAATCAGGCGCGTTCGGGAAATTCTTCGCCTCCACCGCGGCCATGCGCGAGGCGGGAAGGTCGGTCACCATCCTGGATACCGCCGCGTAGGGATCCTGATTCGGGTCGACGGTCGTCTCCTCCCCCCGGGAAAGCAGGATCCACACCGTCACGCCGAGGACCAGCGCCACCGCGGCGGCGATCACGATGACGAGATTTCTTTTCTTCATGTCGCTTCAGTTCCTTTTCAGCCGCAGCTTCGCGGCGGAAATTCGTTTTTTTTGCGGGGATTTCGGCCGTCAAAATGAGCCCTTGCCCGACCGTTTTATTAGTATACCACATTCCGCGTCTGATTTCAACAGGCAAACGCGGCTTTTCTCGCCGGATTCCTCAGGTTTCGTCTTCGTTCTCCCGGTTTTCGGCGGGTTTCGTGAAGGGCTCGGCGGGGATTGAAAGGATCACCCGGAAACCGCGCATGAATTCAGACTCCAGCTGGACCGATCCGCGGTCCCCATAATACATCATAAGGCGCTTGACCACGTTGCGCATCCCCACGCCGCCTTCGCCCTGGTCGGCCGCGGCCTCCTCGGGGGTCTCGACGCGGTAATGCTCCAGCTTTTCCTTCAGCTCCCGGAGCTTCGCCGGGCGCATGCCCACGCCGTTGTCGCTGATGGTCATCAGGAACCGGCCGTCCTCCACCCGGGCGGTGATGGTGATCAGGGCGCCGCGCAGCTTGTTGGCGATCCCGTACTTGAAGGCGTTTTCCACGAAAGGCTGCAGGATGAACTTCACCACCCGGCAGTCCATGGCCTCGTCGGTGATCTCATACACCGTATCGAACCGCTCGCCGTAGCGCAGGCGGTGGATCTCGATGTAATTTTTCACGTGGGTCAGCTCGTCCCGGAAGGACACGACGTCCTCCCGGACCGAGGTGGTGTACCGGAAGAAGTCCGCCAGAGCCATGGCCATGTCGCCCGCGGCGCTGGAGCCCTCGCGCTTGGCGTTGTAGCTGATGAATTCGAGGGTGTTGTAGAGAAGATGGGGATTGATCTGCTGCTGGAGCATCTGCAGCTCGGTCCGGGTATTCAGGGCGACCAGCTCGTTTTCCCGGTTGATCCGGCGGGCGTTTTCCTCGATCAGGCTGGACATACGCGCCACCATGCGGTTGTAGCTTTCCACAAGCCCCGCGATCTCGTCGCCGCGCAGATAGGAAAGAGGGCGGAATTCGCTGACGTCGCCGATGCTCTCGATGCTCTCCCCGATGCGGGTCAGGGGCAGCGCCAGCCTCCGGGAGATCCAGACCGCGGCCGCGGCGATCAGGACCGCCACGGTGAAGAAGGCCAGGTAGTACTGATAGCGCAGGTTTTCCCTCTGCACGGTGTAATAGCGCATGTCGTTGTAGGTCACGATCCGGCCGCCGAAGACGCCGTTGTTGTCGATCATGACCAGGTATTCGTCGTTGGAAAGGCTCCGGCCGTCCGAAAGGCCGCCGATCTGCTCCAGCACGCTTTCCGCCACCCCGGAGGAGACCGAGGAGATCAGGATCTGCCCCTGAGGACCGGTGAGGAAGAACTCGTGGCCGATATCGGGACGCAGCTCATAAAAGCGGGTCATGTTGAGATAGAGGGCAAAGTATCCCGCAGGAGAGGCGTTCCCGGGATCCTCTGCCCCTTCGCTCCCGCGTCTTTCCACGCGGTATACGATCGCAGGCAGAAGGCCGGCTCCCGCGGCGGTGTTGTCCACCGCCATCATCACGCTCCGTCTCTCCTGCCCCTCGCGCCTTGCCTGATTCAGGATCAGGGGCTCCTGGGCGACGGTGGTCCGGCTGTTGTAGATCTCCCGGCGGGAGGAATCGAAAATGGCGTAATGGGAGAACACGGCCTCCTCGGCGAACACCGTGTCCAGCTTGGTCTTCAGGATCGAGCCCACTTTATAGGTTCCTTCGATATAATCGGCGATCTGCCGCTCCGGGAAAAGCGAGCTTGCCAGAAGGGTATACTCCATCTTGTCCCGCACGCTCTCCGAGATGGAGGCCGACACCTTTTCCAGGTATTCGTAATTCGTATCGATCACGTAACGGTGCAGACGGTTCTGGACCATGAACCCCGAAACGATCGCCGGCCCCATCACCGAAAGCAGCAGGATCAGAAGCACCCGGTAAAGCATCGGGAAGGGCAGCTTTTTGCGATAAGCGCCGATCTCCCGGTATTGACCGTAATTGAACTGCTCGTCGAAGGTCTTTTTCAGCCTTCTGATCGGCCGCATGAGCACGCCGGTCATCAGGAAGGCCAGAAGCGCCGCGAGCGTCACGAATCCCGCCGCATACCCGATCAGAGCCGGGTAAAAGCGCAGGGCGTAGTCGTCGGCGAGAAGCGGCGCGCTGACCACCAGAGTAAAGCCCTCGGCGGAAAGCGCGATCTTCCGGTTGTTGAAATGATCCGATCCCGAGGAGTGGACCCAGACGTCCCCGCCCGGAAGCTCGCCCCCCAGAACGCGGCGTACGCCCTCCTTTCCGAGACTGCCCGCCACGAATGCGTCGTCCGCGAAAAGCGAGACCATCGCGTCTTCTCCCGCCACCGCGTTGAGAAAATCGGGCCGGACGGTCACGAAGATCTGGGCCCCGCCGTGGGAGGAGCGGGCCGCAAGCACGATCCGCCCGTCCAGAAGTGAAAGAAAATACCGGATATCCACCCTCACGTCGTCCGAAAGCGTCACGCCCCCCGTGCGGACGCCCCGGTCGAATTCGTCGTCCAGATATCCGGGCTCGTAATAATTCCAGGTCCTGTTCTGCGCGGAGGCGTCCCATTCCGCCATGCGCGCAAAGCGAAGCTGGGAGAGGTTCGGAAGACTTCCCGTGAAGAATCCCGCCTCCCCGATCCTTTTGACGAAGGCCAGCTTGTCGTAGGTCGCCCCGAGGAACAGCACCGACTCCACGCTTCCCTCCGGAATATCCAGGGAATCCAGGAACCTGTCGGCTTCCTCTCCCAGGGCGCCAAGCTCCTCATCCGACAAGGTGGCGGTGGACGCCTCTGTAAAGGCGATGATGCTTTCGTCCTCGCAGGCCTTTAAAACCGTCTCCGCCATGGCGAAGCGGTTTTCGGCTTTCTGTTCCACCTGAAAGCAGGTGATGCTGAAGTCCTCCTCCGAGAGGCGTCTCTTGGTCTGGATCGCGATCCCGTAACAGGAGACCAGCAGCACCAGCTCCACCACCAGCATCAGGGCCGCCGCGATCAGCGGAAGACGCAGCTTGTACTTTTTCATGTCCGGAGCTTCACGCCTCCACGCCGAGACTCGACCGGTAGTCCACCGGCGTCTGACCCGTGTATTTTTTGAAGATCGAAGAGAAGTAGCGGGAGTTCTCGTATCCGACGGCGGTGGAGATCTCGTAAATGCGCAGTCTCGGATCCTTCAGAAGCTCCTTGGCCTTCTCCATGCGCTTGGCTGTGAGGTAGTTGATGAAGTTCATCTTCACCTCGGTGCGGAACAGATAACTCACGTAGGTGGGCGACAGGAAGACGTGCTCCGCCACGTCGTCCAGGGTGATGGTTCGGGTGTAATTCTTGTCGATGAAGTCGATGGCCGAGCGGGTGATCAGCTTCATTTTGGAGGCGTCGTCCGGCGGGATCAGGCTTTCCTCCTCGGCCTTCGGCGGCTCGGTCTCCTCCGCGGCGTTTTCCTCGGCGTAAAGAAAGGCGTCCGGCTCGGCGTTCTTATCCAGAAGCTCCTCGGCCGCGTGCAGCGACGAGAGGATGTTGGTTTTTGCCACGGGACGGCCGACGGCCGCGCTGACCGTGGTGCCCAGAAGCTGGGCGATGCAGTAGATCACGTCCTTGAGTTCCTCCGAAAGGCGCCGGGC
>CACYBP010000243.1 GCA_902772625.1 Oscillospiraceae bacterium | reverse complement strand
CTGCCGGATCCTTTCCGCCTCCGGAAAGGTACGCGGCGTCTTTCAGGGGCATTATCACCTGGGCGGCGAGGACGAGATCGACGGCATCCCCTTCGTGACCCTGCGCGCCATGTGCGAGGGTTACGAAAACTCCTATCTGATCATCGAGGTGTAAGCGAGATATGTTCCGCATCGGACGCGACCCCAAGGCCAACCGGCTGTTCCTGCTGTGCGCGCTGGCGTATTTTTCGAGTTATCTCATGCGCTACGATTACAGCGCCGCCCTCAGCGAGATCCTTTCCTCCGAAAACATCGCCAAGTCTGAAGCGGGGCTTGTCAGCACGGCCCTTTTCATCGCCTACGGCCTCGGGCAGATCGTCAGCGGCGTCCTCGGAGACAAGATAAAGCCCTACAAGCTGATCTTCTTCGGCCTTTCCCTGACCGCTCTGATCAACGTTCTGATGCCCTTTGCTCCCGGCGTCGCCGTGATGATCGTGCTCTGGGCGATCAACGGCTTTGCCCAGGCGATGCTCTGGCCGCCTCTGGTGCGGCTGATGGCTGAAAATTTCGAACCCGATGAATACCGCAAGGCTGTGGTCAACATCTCTCTTGCCTGTGCGGCGGCCACCATCGGCGTATATCTTCTCGCGCCGCTCTGCATCCGGATCTCCGGATGGCGGCTCCTGTTCTTTGTGGACGGCGGATTCGGGGCGGCCGTTGCGGCCTTCTGGATCCTTTACGTACCGAAGCATCAGATCTGGAAAGGGCTGAAAAAGAGGGAAGAAGCCTCCGGTAAGCCCCCCGCGGCAGCCGCCGTTTCTTCTGAGAACGCCTCTCTTCCTCTCACACGGGTCTTTGCCATGACGGGGATCTTTCCCATCATGGACGCGATCCTCGCGCAGGGGACAATCCGCGATGGGGTCACCACCTGGACGCCGCGGATGCTGGCGGAGGTGTTTTCCATCGAAAACGCCGATTCGATTCTGATCACGGTGCTTCTGCCGATCCTGACCGTGATCTCGCTGAAGATCAGCGAGGCGATCAACCATCGCTTCTTCAGAAACGAGGTAAACTGCGCGCTGCTCCTGTTTGGGATCTCCTTCACCGCGTCGCTCCTCCTGTGGTTCTTCGGCGAGGTCAACGTGATCCTGACGGTGGTTCTGGCCGGGATCGCGGTGTCGGCGATCCACGGGGTGAACCTGATGCTGATCTGCGAGGTGCCGGGAAGATTCGGCCGGTTCGGCAGGATATCCACCGTTTCGGGGATCCTGAATATGTTCACCTACGTGGGAAGCGCGGCGTCCACCTACGGATTTGCGCTGATCGTGGAGCAATTTGACTGGAAGACCCTGATGCTGACATGGGTCCTGATCGACGGGATCGGCATCCTGACGCTCCTCCTCGCCGCGCGTAAGTGGAAGAAATTCATCTCAGAAGAGGCGTAACGCAAGCAATATAAAGAGCCGGGATCGGTCGGATCCCGGCTCTTTCGCGTTGATGAAGCCGATCAAAGGAAGAAATCCCTGTCTTCGGGGCGGAGATACTTTTCGGCCTTCGGGATATTGAATTCCACGCCGAGACCCGGCTTGTCCCACACCTTGACGTGCCCGTCCTTAAGGAAGCCATCGGGGATCCCCTCCACGATATCGTACCACCAGGCAGGATGCGCCTCCGGGAACTCGAAGGCGATGTAGTTCTGCGGCAGGGTCGCGGCCAGATGCACGTGGGCCGCCATGCCGAACACGCCGTTGAACACGCCGTGCGGCGCGATGAGGATGCCGTGAAGGTTCGCGTATTCCGCGATCCATTTCAGCTCCGCGATCCCGCCCACGTCGGCAGGGTCGGGACCGAGGACGTTGACCGCCTGGGTCTCGATGATCTCTTTATAATTCTGACGCAGATAGACCTGCTCGCCGGTGTGGATATTCGTGGTGGTGTTGTTTGTCAGATCGCGATAGCACTGGGCAAGCTGATAGGGAGTATAGTCGCCGGTGATCAGATCCTCCAGCCACATCACGTTGTAGGGCTCCACCGACCGCGCGAATTTCAGGGCGTCTGAGGGCATAAAGCCCGGGCCGCAGTCGAAGGCGATGCCGACCTTGTCCTTAACGATCTCCTTCACCTTGGCCACGTATTCCGTGAGGAAATTGAGTCCTCTGTCGGTCAGAAGACTGCCGTTGGCGTTTTCAAAGTGGAACTGAGCCGGCGCGTTGGGCTTTGATTTTGGCGGTTCCGGCGTGACGGGATAAGAATTATAGGCGAAGCCTTCCTCCTCGGCAAGCCTGCAGAAGGCGGGATTGTGGAAGCCGAGGGCGCTTTTGACAATGGAGAAGCCCGCCATTTCGTGGATCGCCAGGATGTTCTCTGCGCGCTTTTCAGGCTCGAAGGCGCCGGGGTAGGGGAGCTTGTCGTTGCCGTACAGAGTGCAGTAGACCCGCACGCGGTCGCGTACCTTGCCGCCGAGAAGCTTGTAGACCGGGACGCCCGCTTCCTTGCCGGCGATGTCCCAGAGCGCCATCTCGATGGTGCTGACCAGCTTGCCCCAAGGTTTGAAAGCGCCGTCGCGGCGGATCCTGCGCATGACAGCCTCCACGTCGGTGGGGTCGGCGCCGAGGATCATCGGCTTATAGTAATCCACCAGAGGAAGCACGAAAGGCTTGTATTCCTCCACCTGGGCATAGCCGTCGATCCCCTTGTCGGTCACGATGCGGATTGTCACGTTGTTGCCGATCAGGGCCGCCTTCAGATCTGTGATTTTCATGGCTTTTCTCCTTCTTATTTGACTCGGATCACTCTTGACATGCGATCCGGCTTGATTACAGGTGTATTCCGGGCGCGGTCTCTTTGGGGAGTCTGCTGCTCCATCGGCATTATAACATGCCCGGGAAAGGAAGTCAAGCGCAGAGGGACAAAAGAGGGACGGAGGTTCTTGTGCCCCGTCCCTCTTTTCCATTCAGATGATCTGCACCACCGGCAGCACGATGGGGCTACGCTTGGTCTTGTGATAAAGAAGCTCCTTCACGTCGTCGCTGATGGTGCTTCTGATGGTGGCGGCGTCGGAAACGTGCTGTCTCTGGCAGTCGCCCAGGGCTTCGTAGACCGTGTCCTTGATCTCGTCCATGATCTCTTCGGATTCCTTCATGTAAACGAATCCGCGCGACACCACGTCGGGTCCCGCCAGAAGAGAACCGTCCGAGCCGTTGATGGTGACCACCACCGTGATCAGGCCGTCCTGAGACAGAAGCTTTCTGTCCCGGAGCACCACTGTGCCCACGTCGCCCACGCCGAAGCCGTCCACCAGAAGCTTTCCGGAGGGCACGGCGCCGCTCAGCTTGCATTTGCCGCCGGGATACAGCTCCAGCACCCGGCCGATTTCGCTGATGAAAACGTGATCGGGTTCCACGCCGCATTCGACCGCAAGCTCGGCGTGAGCCTTCAGGTGCCGGAACTCCCCATGCACCGGCATGAAGTTTTTGGGTCTGGTCAGGGCCAGCATCATCTTCAGCTCTTCCTTGCAGGCATGCCCCGACACGTGTACCGCGTCCAGCTTTTCATAGATCACCTCGGCGCCTTTGCGGAAGAGCTCGTTGATCAGACGGTAGATGGATTTTTCGTTTCCGGGGATGGCGGAGGAGGATAGGATCACCAGATCTCCCTCGGTGATGGTGATCTGCCGGTGCCCTGAAAAGGCCATGCGGTAGAGGGCGGACATGGGTTCGCCCTGGCTTCCGGTGGAAATCACGCAGAGCTTGTTCGGCGGATACTGCCTGATCTTGGATAGATCGATCAGCGTGTCGTAGGGGATGGAGATATACCCGAGTCCCGAGGCCACGTTGAGAATATTCTCCATGCTCCGGCCGGTGACCGCCACCTTGCGCCCGTTCTGCCAGGCGGCGTTGATGATCTGCTGGATCCTGTGGACGTTGGAAGCGAAGGTGGAAACGATGATGCGTTTGTCGCATCCCGCGAAAAGCTCCTCCAGGGTTTTTCCCACCATGCGTTCCGACATGGCGAAGCCTTCGCGTTCCACGTTGGTGGAATCGGCCAGGAGGAGATCGATCCCTTCGCGTCCAAGCTCGCCGAACCGGGTCAGATCGGTGATCTCGCCCTGAATCGGCGTGGTGTCGATCTTGAAGTCGCCTGTCTGCACCACAAGCCCTGCCGGACACCGGATGGCAAAGGCCACCGAATCGGCGATGCTGTGGTTTACGTGGATGGCCTCCACCGAGAAGACGCCCACGTCGATCACGTCGCCTGCGTCGATCCGGCAGAGGTTCACCCGGTCGAGCATCTTGTGTTCGATCAGACGAATCTCCAGGATCCCCGCCGTCAGGCGCGTGCAGTAGACCGGGCAATCGAAATCGCGCATCACGTAGGGGAGAGCGCCGATATGGTCCTCGTGTCCGTGGGTGATGAAGAAGGCTTTGACCTTGTTTTTATTCTTGACCAGATAGGTCGTATCCGGGATCACCAGATCCACTCCGAACATTTCGTCGTCGGGAAAGGCCACGCCGGCGTCCACCACGATGATGTCGCCGCCGTATTCGTAGGCGGTCATATTCTTGCCGATCTCGTTGAGACCGCCGAGAGGAATGATTTTCAGATGTTTTGTCATGTTTTCTCCTGTTCCAAGACCGAAAAGACCGCACGAAAAGAAAACGACGGTTTTCTCAGGGCGTCGCTTGCCCAAAGTCGTTTCAGAGGGTCTTTTCACTTGTTTATCTATGTACCGCTTCCCGCAGGAAACGGCTGAATTCCTTTTCAGTATACGGCATCGATCCCGGGAATCCGGTCGAATCATGATACCCCGGAGAAAGAGCGGAAACGCGCCGCAACAAATATATTATAACACGTTTTGCCGGAAAAGTAAAGAGACGCGCTTTCGGCACTGCTTATTCTTCCTTTTCCAGCGCTTTCAGCTTCTCAAAATAGAAATCACACAGCTCCGCGGCGGTCTCTTCGCTATGCGATTCGGCCTTCAGCGTCAGAAGCCGGTCGTACGGAGAGAGGCGCAGGGAAAGATACGCGCCATCCAGAAAAAGGCGGATCCCGTCGCTGCGGTCTGAGCGTACGCCGTCCATACTGTCGGCAAACCGGTCCATAAGCCCGACCCGGTCGGAGGAAGTCCTGTAATCCCTCAAAACGCTGACGCTCGAGGGGATCGAGGCCGAAAAAGCGGCAAGAGTCTTGTCTTCAATCAGAAGAGCCTTGATCAGGGCCAGGGCGGCGAAGGCGCCCTGATGCAGGGCGGGTTCCTCTGCGTAAAGCTTTCCCGCCTCCGGATCTCTTCCGACACGAAGGAGTGTCTTTCCCCGGTCGGCCGCCACCGATTCGGCAGCCGACGGCGCCTCCGCCGTCACGGCAAGCCTGTTTTTGCCCAGAGAAAAGAGAGCTGCAAGAGTCAGGAGAGAGGCTTCGTCGGGTGTAAAGGCATATCCCTTTTCACTGACAAGCTTCAGCCCATGCCCGTCCGCTGTCGGCTCGAACGTCGGAAAGCCCTCGGCTTTCTCTGTGATCTTCACCCCGGCGTTTCGCAGGAATTCAGAAAGCACGGAATCTTTGCACAACACGTGGAATTCTCCCCAGATCGCCTGTTTTCGGCCTTCCGCGGCGTAAAGCGCTGCGGTTCCCGTCACGCGCCGGACGCGTCCCGAAAGGCCTCCCGTGCCGGGATCCATACGCCGGAGGGGAAAGGCCGAATCCTTTCCGGATAGTTTTACGCCGTCGGGACCGTAAAGAATTGCTTCCGCTCCGCCTCCCGTCTGCGGGGAAAACCATACTCCCGCAGAGGCAGCCATCGTTTTGGTCATATACGCCGCCACGGCAGGCGTCGGCGCGTCGAGCCGGAAGACCTCCGCTCCGAGCGCCGCGGCTTCCGCCTGAAAGGCGTCGGTGAAGGATACGGCGCAGGGGCTTTCTCCGTCGCCGCTCAGGGCGATCCTTTTCCCGAATTTTCTTACGATCCCGGAAGCCAGGAGCCTTACGTCGGAAAGCGCGGTCAGAAGCGCTCGTCCCGCGGAACGGACGAAATGATGCGCGAAAGTCAGTCCTCCCAGCTCCCGTTCGGACTCCGCGCGCGTCCCGTCCTCCACCACGGCGTCGCAAAGAACGTGCACGCCCCGTCCGATCCTGCATCCCTTACCGACGACGGCGCCTTCGCCGAGCACCGAAAGAGGCATGACCGTGCTTGCTTTTCCCACGCGGCTTCGTCTGTCCAGAATGGCGCCGGTGATCATCGAATCCTCGCCGGTCTTTCCCAGAACCGCTGAATACGATACCGAAGAACCCCTTCCGATCTCCGCGCCCGCTTCGATCGATGCAAAGGGGCCGATCACCGCCCCCTCTCCCACACGCGCGCCGGGGGAAAGATAGCAGGGCGGCCGATAGAAAACGTTTTTCGGCGCGTCGCGTCCCGAAAGCGGGATCGAAGGCGCCCATACGCCTCCGAGTCCGTCCCGCACAACTTCCAGGTATCCCTCGGGAGAGCCCATGTCGCGCCAGTATCCCGGAAGCTCGATCCCGTAAAGCGACCTTTCCGCAAGGAGCAAAGGGAAGAGGTCCCCGGAAAAATCGAATTCCCGCCCCTCCGGGATCTTATCAAAAACCGCGGGCGAAAGCACGTATAACCCCGTATTCACCCTTCCCGTGGACACGCCTTCCCACGCCGGCTTTTCGCGGAATCCCGCGATCACGCCTTCTTCGTCGGTCAGAACGGCCCCGAATCCCGTCGGATCCTTGGCGCGGGACAGGATCAGGGTCGCCTTGGCCTTCTTTTCTTTGTGAAAAAGCCACGCGCGGCGGAGATCCAGATCGAAGACCGCGTCGCCGGAGATCACGAAGAAATCGTCGTCCGCAAGCGCCTTCCGGAAGGCGCGCATGCCGCCGGCGCTTCCCACCGGTTCTTCCTCCACCGTGTAGCGAAGCCGGATGCCCCCGTATTCATCGCCGAAATG
>CACYBP010000242.1 GCA_902772625.1 Oscillospiraceae bacterium | reverse complement strand
TCTCGTCCGAGCTGATGAAGCAGCCCTGGATCCGGAAGGGGCGCGTCGCGCCGATGGGTGAAAAGAGCATGTCGCCCTTCCCCACCAGCCGCTCGGCTCCCTGGGAGTCGAGGATGATGCGCGATTCCATGGCGCTGGAGACCGCGAAGGCGATGCGTGAGGGGATGTTCGCCTTCATCAGGCCGGTGATGACGTCGGCCGACGGCCGCTGGGTCGCGATGATCAGATGCATCCCCGCGGCGCGCGCCATCTGCGCGATCCGGCAGATGGACTCCTCGACTTCTCTCGGAGAGGTGAGCATCAGATCGGCCAGCTCGTCGATGACGATGACGATCTGCGGAAGGGTCTTCCGGTCCTCGTCGCCCTCCTCTTCGGGCATAGACTGGCGCTTTTTGACGATGGCGTTGTACTCGAAGATCGAGCGCACGCCGAAATCCGCCATCATTTTGTAACGGTGCATCATTTCGTAGACCGCCCACTGCAGGGTCCCCGCCGCCTTCTTCGGGTCGGTGACCACAGGCGTCATCAGATGCGGGATGCCGTTGTAGACACCGAGCTCGATGATCTTCGGGTCGATCATGATGAACTTGACGTCCTCCGGGGAGGATTTATAGATCAGGCTGACCAGAAGCGAGTTGATGCAGACCGATTTACCGGAGCCGGTGGTGCCCGCCACCAGCATATGCGGGAGCTTGGCGATATCCCACACCATGACCTTGCCCGTGATATCCTTACCCAGGGCGAAGGTGACGCGGCTCGGGTTGTTTTTGAACTCATCGCTCGAGAGGCAATCGCGGATGAAGACCGTCTTGACGTTCTTGTTCGGCACCTCGATGCCGATGGACACCTTGTCCGGGATGGCGGCGATGCGCACCGCCTGCGCTCCCAGCGCCAGGGCGATATCGTCCGAAAGCGAGGTCAGGCGCGAAAAACGGATGCCCTGACGAAGCTGTACCTCGTAGCGCGTGATGGACGGCCCGCGGATGACGTTCGTCACGTGGGCGTCGATGTTGAAGCTCTGAAGGGTCTCCACCAGACGGGTGGCGTTGGTCTGGATTTCCTCGTTGCTGGCCGGAGATGGCTTGGATGTATCCTCGTGCAGAAGCGTGATGGGCGGGAACTGATAGGGCGGTTTTACGTGTTTGGCTCTTTCCGCCGCCTGTCTCTTTTTCTCTTCCTCATTCGGGCGCAGCGATGCGGAGACCTTGGTCTCGTCCCGCTGGATCTCCTTCATATCAATGCCGCTTTCCTCGAGGATCGGGCTTTCTCCCTTGCCGTCGTAGTCGTAGATCATGTTGTCGGTGATCTTTTCGCCCTCACCGGCCTTTTCCCCGTTCTGAGGGATCTCCAGGACTTCTCCGGTGGAGGGATCCACGCGGATCGCGTTCTCTTCGGTCCCGGCCGGGGCGGGAAGAATCTCGATCTCGGTCTTGTCAAGTGACGCGCTTCCCGCGCGGATCAGGGGAGTCGGAACGGCCTCGGTCTTCGCCGGGGTCTTTTCCCCGTCCAGCGGGATATCGATGACGCTTCCCGCGGAAGGTGCGGCAGGCGCGGGTTTCTTATCGGAGACCGTGGCGTCCTCGAAGGGCACGCCGGTCTTTTCTTCAGGAGAGGGCTCTGGCTCGCCGGTCTTTTTTCCGCCGGAGAAGCCGAAGGAGAAGATCCCCTTCGGGCGTTCCCGCTCGGCCTTTCCAAGGGGCAGATCGTAATCCCGCGGGTCTGGCTTTTCCCCGATGGCAGGAATGCGGAAATCGTCGGCGGCATGCTCTTCCGCGGCGCGCCGTCTTTCCTCGGCGCGGAGTTTTTCCTCTTCTTCGATGCGCTTCAGGCGTGCCGCGCGCTTTTCCTCACGCTTTGCCTTCAGATCCTCGTCGTTCTGGCCGCGGCGGCTGCGAAGGCCGGTGAACACCGCCTCGAACACCTCCCGGAGATCGAGTCTCACGATATAGATCCCCGCGATGGCCGTGAAGATCGCAAGCAGGATCCCCAGCCCCACCGGTGAGATCAGATAAGCGATCCCCTCGCCGATCAGACCCGAGATCACGCCGCCGGCCTGGAAGGTCTTGCCGTCCTCGTAGAGACGGGCGATCCCCAGGGATTTGCGCAGATATCCGACGTTCGAAGCGGTGAAAAGATGTCCCCACGTGCCGATCAGGGTCGGAAAGGCGAGGATGGAAATGACCTGGCTGGGTCTGCGGCGGGACTTCTCCTCCACCAGAAGGATCCATGCCACGGCGATCAGGGCCACCGGCAGCACGAAATAGCCGACGCCGATCAGCCCCTTCACAAAATCGGAGTAAACATTCAAAAGCACGGCCTTTACCCCGACGATATTCAAAATAAAGATCAGCGCGGACGCCAGCATCAGAAGCACGGCCGCGCCGGTCAGGCCAAAGCTGAAATTCTCCTCGGCCTCGGTGCGGTAGGTCTGTCTTTTTCCCGACGTGCTTTTTCGGCGGGGCGCCGTCTTCTTTGCGGCGGTTGTCTTACGTGATGGCATGTATAGTCCTTTCTTTGGGTCAGGCGCCGCCTACGAACAGGGTCTTTATCAGAAAGAAGACCTCCGTCCCGGCATAGCAAGACCGAAAAGATCGTTCATTTGTTTTTGTGAAAGCCTTCTGAAAAGGCAGATGGGCAGATAGCCTGTCAGAGCGGCCGCGGCAAACCCGGCGTCTGATCGGAAGGCGGTCCGGCGCGGCCGGACCTTCCTCAAGGTCTGATGGTCCGGAAAGACGCCCGGCGGAAATACCTTCATACATTATAACATATCTTCCCGGATTTTACAACCGATCACGCTTTTTTCTTTTCTCCGGTTGCTTTTTCCCGGACTTCGTGGTACATTTATACCGGAAGGAGTGAAGGAAATGACGGATTTGCAGGATCTTGTCGACCGGGCTTCACGGATCGTTTTCTTCGGCGGCGCGGGCGTGTCCACCGAAAGCGGCATCCCCGATTTCCGGTCGCAGGACGGTCTATATCATATGCAGTACAAATATCCCCCCGAGGAGATCCTTTCCCACGACTTTTTCTTCCGGGAGACCGGGGAGTTCTTCCGGTTTTACCGGGACAAGCTGATCGGATACGAGGCCTCGCCCAACGCGGCGCACAAAAAGCTTGCCGAGCTTGAAAGGGCCGGCAAGCTATCGGCGGTGATCACCCAGAACATCGACGGCCTTCATCAGGCGGCCGGCTCGAAGCGCGTTCTGGAGCTTCACGGCTCGGTGGCGCGGAACACCTGCCTCCGCTGCGGGAAAAAATACGGACTTGAGGAGATCCGGCGGCAGGAAGGCGTTCCCCATTGCTCCTGCGGCGGGATCATCAAGCCTGACGTGGTGCTCTACGGGGAATCGCTTGACGACGGGGTGATCGCCGAGGCGATCCGCGCCCTGCGCTCCGCCGATCTTCTCATCGTGGCGGGGACCTCTCTCGCGGTCTATCCCGCGGCTGGGCTGATCCGCTACTACCGGGGAAAAGACGTGGCCGTGATCAATCTCGATCCGCTCCCCCTCCCTTCCGACGCCTTTTTCTTTCAGGGCAAGGTCGGCGAGATCCTGGGACGCATAAAGGCATAGCTTTGCTGCGGCATACGGTCAGCGCGGGACGGTTCACGTCCCGCGCTG
>CACYBP010000241.1 GCA_902772625.1 Oscillospiraceae bacterium | reverse complement strand
TCCTTCCCGGTGCTTCTGGACGTGAACGCCGAAGGAGCGATCGCCTACGGCGTGTCCTCCATCCCCTCCACCTATTTTATCGACAAAGAGGGAAGGATCGTCGCCGCGGCGGTGGGCGGCATCAGCGAGGAAACGCTTCTGGAGGGCATTTCCATGATCACCGGGTCGTAAGAAAAAAACTGGCGCGCCGCGAAGAGATTCGCGGCGCGCTTTCTTCTTTCAGGTGAATTTGTTTTCCGGGGCTTTCCCTTTCGGGGCATGGCCGTCTTTTCTTCCGGACGCCCGCCCGCGTTCCGGCGGGGCGCGGAAAAAATCAGATCCTTCTGACCTTCTTTTCGTCGTAATACCCACGGGCGGCGGGTTCCTCCGCCGGTCTTCCCACCGTGACGAGGCCCACCGGCACGAGATCGGTAGCGAGGATCTTCGCGATCGCCTCCGTCCGGTCCCTTCCCGGGAAGATCCCGCACCAGCAGGTGCCGTATCCCCGGTCGAGCGCCTCCAGCATCAGGTTTTCGATGGCGGCTCCCGCGTCCTGCGGCGTGAAGCGGTATCCGGTCTCCTCAAAGGGGCCGGGCACCAGCACAACGATTCCCAGCGCGGCGTCCCGGAGATGCCCTGCGTAGGGGTGCGCGGCGGCGAGCGCCGCCTTTTTTTCTTCGCTTTCCACCACAATGAATTCCCAGGGGCGGCGGTTGTTGGCGCTGGGCGCCATCATGGCGGCCTCCAGCATGCCCTTCAGATCCTCTTCGGACACCGGCGCGCCCTTGACGTAGCGGCGCACGCTTCTTCTTTTCCGGATGGCTTCCCTCAGTTCCATAATCTTTTCTCCTTCGGTACCGGCGACCCCCCTGCGGGATCGTCTCACTAAAAAAGACTTTCTCCGGCCGGATTTCTCAGTTGGCCGTCTCCGCGGTCTTCTTCGCGGGCAGCACCTCGTCGGAAAGGCGGTAGATGCTGCCGTATTTTTCATAGGCGGCCAGGAACTCCGCCCCGCCCTTCTTGATGACGTTGAGCGAGCCGTGGGTCTCAAAGCTCGCGTCGCTCATCTGGAGAAGGGCCACCGCGATGTTGGAGCAGTGATCCGAGATCCTTTCGATGTTGGTCAGAAGGTCGGCGAACACGAAGCCCATCTCGATGGTGCAGTCGCCCGCCACCAGCCTTTCCACGTGCCGGAGCTTGATGGCCTCCTTCAGATCGTCGATGACCTGCTCCAGAGGCTCCACCTCCCGGGCGGCCCGGGCGTCGTCCTTTTCAAAGGCGTCGAAGGTCATGTTCACGATGTGCCGCAGGGCGCCGGTGATGACCCGGAGATCGGCCTTGGCGGGTTCGGAGAATTCGATCTCCTTGTCGTCGATCTCCACGGCCGAATCCACGAGGTTGCAGGCGTGGTCCGAGATCCTTTCGAAGTCGCCGATGGCGTGAAGGAGCTTGACCGTCTCGTTGCCGGCCGAAAGAGTCAGGTCGGCGCTGGAAAGCTTCACCAGATAGGTGCCGAGCTTGTCCTCGTAGAGGTCCACCTCGTTTTCCAGCTCCTCGACCCGGTCGGCCTTGCGCCGGTCGAAATTCGCCACGCATTCCAGAGCGGCGAAAAGCGCCTCCCGGGCTTTGTTGGCCATATCGGCCGCCGCGCGGCGGCTCTGCTCGATGGCGACGCCGGGGGTCTTCAGGAACCTTTCCTCCAGCGCGATGCCGTCCGAGGTCTTTTTCTTGTCGCGGATGGTGATCTCGGTGAGCTTGCAGAGGAAATCGGAGAAGGGCAGAAGGATCAGGGTGGCAACCACCTTGATCACGGTGTTGGCAAGAGCGATGCCCACGCTGCCGGCGGTAAGATCGCCGATGCCGCCGACGGCGGTGTTATTCAGGATCGATTCCACAAGATAGTAAAGCGGCAGGCAGATCACCGTGCCCAGGATATTAAAATAGAGATAGAGGAAGGCGGTGCGCCGCGCCTCCACCTTGGCGCCCACGCTGGAGAGCAGGGCGGGGACCGACGCGCCGATATTCATGCCCATGATCAGGGGAAGGGCGGTGCCGTAGGTGATGCTTCCGGTCACCGACAGCGCCTGCAGGATACCCACCGAAGCCGAGGAGGACTGCAGGATCGCGGTGACGACGGTTCCGGCCGCGATGCCCAGGATCGGATTGCGGAAATAACCGATGGCCTGGGTGAACACCGGATCCTCCCGGAGAGGCGAAACCGCCTCGGAGATGGAATGCATCGCGAACATCAGCACCGCGAACCCCAGCATGATGGTGCCGATGGCCTTGTGTCTGTCCTTCTTCCCCAGCATGAGAAAGAGGATCCCGATCACGGCGATCACCGGGGTGAAGGTCGTGGCGCGGAAGATATCGCCCCAGATGCTTCCGTTCGGAAGATCGGAAAGGGTGAGGATCCACCCGGTCACCGTGGTGCCCACGTTGGCGCCCATGATGATGCTTACCGCCTGGGCAAGCTTCATGATCCCGGCGTTGACGAAGCCCACCACCGTCACGGTGGTGGCCGAGGAGGACTGCAGCACCGCCGTCACCAGCGCGCCGAGCAGTACGCCGAGGATTCTGGAGCTGGTGACCCGTTCCAGGAATTTTTCCAGCTTTCCTCCGGAAAGCTTTTCCAGGCCGTTCCCCATGACGCGCATGCCGTATAGGAACAGCGCGATCCCGCCGAGAGCGGTCAGAAATGAGAAGATATCCATAAGAATCTCCTTATTTATCTAAATGAAATGAAACTATGCCGGCTCCTCAGTGGGACGAGGCCGCAGCGGCGGCCGCCGCTTGCTTCTCTCCCACGCTGTCGATCACGATCACCGCGCCGAGAAGCAAAAGCTCGAGCGACGGGTCGTCCACCGTAAGCTCGTAGAAATCGCCCCAGGTGAACCACGCCTTTTTGACCCTTCCCACCGGCTCTCCCGCGCGGAAGAAGGTGTAATCGTGCTCCCAGAAGTTTCCTTCCACGGTAAGCTCCGCGCCTTCAAAAGTATAGTGCGGCCGGAAGAGGGTGAAATCCCGCCGGACCGTGGCCGCGCACGCGCCGTCGATCCACAGCTCGTACCGGCTGAGGAAGGACCAGATTTTTTCCTTGATGAAAAGCTTTTCCCGCCCGAGCGTGTCGGTGACGTGAAGCTTTCGCCCAAAGGTCAGGAGCTCGCCGGTCACGGCGTACCTTTCAGCCCCGTTCCCGTCGGTCACTGAAAAACGGCTGCGCCAGGAAAAGACCTTCTGCCTGATATAAAGCGTCATGATTTCCCATCCCCCGTCATTTTATATTCTACCACAGTTTGGTGCAAATGCAAGACCTTTTTCCCGCCCGATTGCAAAAGACGGCGTTCCGTGCTACAATCAGAAAAAAACGGGAGGCGAAGCCCGTGCGGTACCTGATCCTCTATCTGATCCTGATCTCTCTTCCCGGGGTGTTCCTCACCCTTTTCGACAAGGCGGCGGCGAAGCGCGGGGCGCGGCGGGTGCCGGAGGCCGTGCTGATGGGCGTCGGGGCGCTGGGAGGCGCGTTCGCGGAATTTCTCGCGATGTGCATCGTCCGCCACAAGACGCAGCACGCGAAATTCATGCTGGGGCTGCCGCTTCTGATCATCGCGCACGCGGGGCTTCTCTATTATCTGCTTTTCGTCCTGCGGCTCTTCGGAGAATTTTGAAAAGCGCAAGACCCGGCGGACAGGAGACCGTCTCCCGTCCGCCGGGTCTTTGCTTTGATCGGGAGCGTATCCGCTCCCCTTATTCTCTTTGTCCTTCCCGGGCCTCCAGCGCCGCGCGGCAGAGGGCGAAGAGCTCCGCGATCCGCTCCCCTTCCCCGCCGAGCCAGAGGTATCCGAAAACCGCCTCCAGACCGGTGGCCAGAGAGTATTCCCCGGGGTCGTTGTGCCGGGCCACGGTCTTCGGATGGGAATTGCGCCCGCGGCGGAACACCGCCGCCTCCTCCCCGGTGAAGGCGGGCAGAAGCCTTTCCGCCGCCGCGGCCTGGGCCGGGGCGGTGACGAAGGAAAGCGCCTTCCGGTTCAGCTCTCCCACGGTGCCCGCGCCTTTTTTCACAAGATACTCCCTCACCGAAAGCTCGTACACGGCGTCCCCCAGGTACGCCAGCTCCAGGCTTCCCATTTCCTTCCGATCTCTCATAAGCCGACCTCATTTCCGCGGTTTTCGTCCCTGATTTTAGCACATAAAAACAAATATTGCAAACCGCGGCCGGTTATGGTATACTTAACCATACTGAAGCGGCAAAGCAAAGAAACCGGTTTTCACCCCCTTTTCCTTTCCGAAGCCCGCATATTTCCCTCCTTCCGGCGGAGACTAACCAAAACCGGGCAAAAGGGGGATCGGGCATGATCAGGCTGGAAAACGTGACCCGCCGCTACGAAGTCGAGGGAAGGAGCGTCGCGGCTCTGGACGGTCTTTCGCTTTCGCTGGACCGCGGCGAGGAGGTGGCCGTGGTGGGTTCCTCCGGATCGGGGAAGTCCACCCTTCTGAATCTTCTGGGGCTGCTCCTGAAGCCAGACGGAGGCCGGTATCTTCTGGCGGGAAAGGACGTCGCTTCTTTTTCCGCGGCGAAGCGCGCCGCGCTCCGGGCCGAATTCATCGGCTTCGTCTTTCAGGACTTTCATCTGAATCCCTTCTTCACGGCCTTTGAAAACGTCGAGCTTCCCCTCCTGATCGCGGGGATGAAGAAAAGCGCACGCCGCGCCATGGCCGAGGAGGCCCTGCGCCGGGTGGGCCTGTGGGAAAAGAGGGATCACCTGCCGCGCGAGCTTTCGGGCGGCCAGCAGCAGCGGGTCGCCGTGGCGCGCGCCACGGTGAGGCATCCGCCCCTGATCCTGGCGGACGAGCCCACCGGCAATCTGGATCCCGAGGCCTCCCGGAAAGTGCTTTCGCTTCTCAAAGAGGAGCGCCGGACCGGCGCCACGCTGGTGATGATCACCCACGATCTTTCCTCCGCGGCTTCCTTTGAAAGAGTCATCACCATCGACCGGGGACGGTTGATCGGGGACGGGAAGGGCAAGGCCCTCTGAAAAAAACGCAAATACGCGCCGGGAGTCCTTTTCCCGGCCGGGAGTGATCATATCTATGGAAAGACGCGACAAGATCAACTATTATCTCGACATCGCCGAGACCGTTCTCGAGCGCAGCACCTGCCTGCGCCGCCGGTACGG
>CACYBP010000240.1 GCA_902772625.1 Oscillospiraceae bacterium | reverse complement strand
GAGGTTCAGGATCCGGATCACCAGCGCCTCCTCCGCCGCCGCCTTGTGGAAGGTGGTGACCGTAAGGCCTTCCCCCCGGAGGGTGAAAAGGCTCCCTTCGTCGGGAAGGATCTTCTCCGGTCTCCGGTAGCCGGGCATCACGCTTTCCTCCGGCGCGCGGTTGACTTCGGCGAAAAGCGGATTGGTAAGCGCTTCGGCCGCCCCGTAAAGCGCGGGGACCGTCCGTTTTCCGGGGATCAGCATCAGATCGTAGGAAATCGTCGTGAGATTCTGCGCCTCGCGCATGAGATAGGCAGGTGTTTTCGCGAATACGTCGATATCGATGGCGTCGTTCGCGCGCAAAAGCGTCAGAGCCAGAGCGCGCGATTCGTCGTCCGTGAGCTCGTATTCATAGATCCCGCGCGCAGCGACGGCCAGGCCGCCCTTTTCAGTGCAGACGCCCGCGAGATCCTGCATCGGGAAGGTGGAATAGGCCTGCTCTCCCGTAAGCTCCGGATCGAAGGGGACCGAGACCGGGCGGAAAACCGTGTCGAAGGCCTGTCCCGCAAAGGACCTCTCCGCGTCCGGAAGGAAGGTCGGGAAGAGCGCCCGGAGGCGGTGATTGCGGCTGTGATTCTCAAGGGTCAGGGAAAGATCGACCTCCCGCGCATCCTTGCGCAGGGCGACGACCGCGGTGATCCGAAGCGGCTTTTTTTCCTTCAGGCGGGTCAGGCGGTCGTCGCTGATCCCGTCGGGGATCTCCAGGGTGATCCCGATCCGCATCGCGGCGCCGAGGGGCGTATCGTATAAAAGCTCGCTTTCAGCCTTCGCGGTGACCGACGTGAGCACGCCCGGATCCCTTTCGGGCGGGATATGAACGTAGACGGTGCCCGCCTCCCCGATATCCTCGAAAAGGAGCTGGCCCGGGTAGGTCTTTTCTTCGGCGAGATCGGTCAGATCGAAGGTGCCGTTGGGATTCAGCTCGATCCGGAGACGCCCGTTATCCAGCACGCCCGGCCCTTTGGCGAAGTACCGGTACCGGCGGTTCCGGATGCCGGGACGCTTCTTTTCCGGCACGAGCCGGAGGCGGAGCCATCCGCCCCCGGGGATCTCCGGAAGATCGGCAAGAAGGCGCACGTCGGTCTTTTTGCCCCAGGTGGGGTGCCCTCTGCGGGGATTGTAGCGCACGTCCCCGGTGGGAAGGGATGCAAGAAGCGCGTGGGGTATTTCCCGTCCCGCAGGATCCAGAAGGACGAAGTTTTCGTCCCCGAAGCCCCGGGGGATCTCGAGCTTCAGCTCTGTGACGCCCTTTTTCGGGGCGCTTGAAAAGTTGATGAGCCACACCGAGGGTTCTTCCCCGCCCAGAGACGCGAGATACCGGAACCCGTCTCCGGTCGCCTGAGCGGCGAGATCCGCCGCCGCGCCGTAGCGGGCCATGACCTGCTCGAACACCTCGTCCACCGAGGAACAGCCGAGGCTGTCATGGGCGTGATTTTCCAGAATATACCGCCATGCCCGCGTCATGGCCCAATCGGGGTGGGGCGCGCCGAAAAGCCACGCCGCCGCGGCCATCGGTTCAAAGCGCCTGACCATGAAATTGCCGGTCTCATAATGACGCTTCTTCTGCCGCGGATGCAGGGCGTTGGTGGATTCCAGAAGCGGCTCCCGGGTATAAAGAAGCTCTCCCTGGATCCTCTGCGACTCAAGGCCGCGTTCTTCGCAATCGTCTGTCACCGCCTTTGCGTATTCCGCGGGGGTGCTCTGTCTCGCCTCGGCCTCCGGGAAAAGGGCGTTGATCCTGTCGATGACCGGGAACAGCTCCTCCTCGGCAAAGGAATGATCGATGCCGTTGAGCCAGAGCTTATGGCGGCTCACGCTTTTCGGATCCCGCAGCTTCCGGAGGGCGGCCACTCTGTTTTTCAGTCCCTCTCTCCGGAAGACGACTCCGTCGATGGTCTCCTCATAATCCTCCTCTTCCAGAGGGAGGGCCGTGGCCTCGCCGTAGCCGTCGTTGGAATAAAACATACGCGCGACCGTGCCGTCCGCGCCTTCCCAGAGGAAAAAGCTTCCGGCCTCCTTCGGCATGCCGCGCCAGGCCAAAACGTCCCGGATCTCAAATCCCCGGAGGATCTGGGGCAGCTGGGAGGTATGGCCGAATTCGTCCACCTCGTAGGAAAAGCGCATCGCGCCTCCCAGCTCTTCCGACGCGCGGATCCCCGCCTGCAGGTTCCGGATCAGGCCCTCGCCGTCCACCAGGCACTCCAGAGGCTGGGTGTACCACGGGCCGGGGAGAAGCCTTCCCTCCTTCACGAGCTTTTCCACCCGCTCCCTCATCTCGGGCCGTACCTCGAGATAATCGCCGATCATGGCGTACTGCCCGTCCAGGACGAAGCGGTAGCGCTTCTCCCTTTCCAGAAGCGCCGTCAGCCGGTCGCAGAGCGACACCAGCCGCACCAGATATTTTTCATGGGACTGGTACCATTCCCGGTCCCAGTGGGTATTGCTGATCAGATGAAAGATCTCTTTCTTTTCCACGGCTTTCTCCCCTCTTCCCCGCCGCCCTTCGGCGGCGCGCGGTCAAATATCAGATGGCGGGCATTTCCGCGCCGCCGCAAACCGGCAGATAAACGCCGGTGATGAAGCTTGCCAGGTCGCTTGCGAGGAAGAGCACCGCGTTCGCGATCTCCCGGTCGGTGCCGCGCCGCCCGAGGGGG
>CACYBP010000239.1 GCA_902772625.1 Oscillospiraceae bacterium | reverse complement strand
GACGCGGTGGTGGTCAAGGCCACCAGCGGCATCGTCGCCATGAGCGAGGTGCCCGACCGTCCGAATTACGAATCCACCTGCATCCGCTGCGGCAAGTGCGTGGGGGTGTGCCCCATGCATCTGGAGCCGGTGTATCTGAATCTTTACGCCGGGAAGCGCGATTACGAGGCCCTGATGCGGTACCATCTCAGGGACTGCATGGAGTGCGGCTCCTGCGCCTATATCTGTCCGGCGCACATCCCCCTGGTGGAGACCTTCCGCATCGCGAAGGCAAAGCTCCCCAGAACGGCTCCTCCTCCTGAGAAGCCGAAGAAAAAGAAGGGAGGCCTTTTCGGTGGAAGATCATAAAAAGCTTCTGTTGGTGGGGACCTCTCCCCACATGCTGACCGACGACAACACCCGGTCCATCATGCTGGACGTGCTGATCGCCCTGGCTCCGGCTCTGGCCGCGGGAACCTATTTCTTCGGGTTCCGGGTTTTGGTGATGACCGTCTTCTCTTCCGCGGCCTGCGTCGCCTTCGAGTTCCTCTGGCAGCTTCTCATGAAAAAGAGATCCTCCATCGGCGATCTCTCGGCGGTGGTCACCGGAGTCCTTCTGGTCTTTGTGCTTCCCGCCTCGGTGCCCTACTGGATGGTCCTGGTCGGCGATTTCTTCGCCATCATCGTGGTGAAGCAGCTTTTCGGCGGCCTCGGCAAAAACTTCATGAACCCCGCTCTGGCCGGGCGCGTGTTCCTTTCCGGCTGGGCGACTCTTCTGAACACCTATCCCCTTCCCTCCACCGATCCCGGCTACGTCAAGCTTCCGGTCTTCGGCAACATTCCCATGACCAACGGGGTGCCCGACGCGGTGACCGGCGCGACGCCGCTGGCGGCCATGAAGGGCGGGGCTCTTCCCGATCAGAATTTCCTGGAGCTCTTCCTCGGCATGAAGGGCGGATGCGTCGGCGAGGTGTCGGCGGCGCTCCTGCTTCTCGGCGGGGTCTACCTTCTGGTGCGCAAGGTCATCACGGTCCGGATCCCCGCGGGCTTCCTTCTGACCTTCGGGTTTCTTTCGCTCCTCTTCCCGCCCGCGGGCGTCAACGGGTTCCAGTGGATGCTGGCAAGCCTTCTCACCGGCGGCGTGGTGCTCGGCGCGGTCTTCATGGCCACCGACTATTCCACAAGTCCCGTGGGGCCGGTCGCCCAATGGGTCTTCGCCGCGGGGTGCGGTCTTCTGACCTTCGTGATCCGGCGGTTCGGCGCCTACAACGAGGGCGTCGCCTACTCGATCCTGATCATGAACTCCACGGTATGGCTTCTGGATAAATACATCCGTCCCCGCCGCTTCGGCTCCGGCAAAAAGGTCAAAAAAGAGGCCGAGGCCGTCATGGCGGAGATCAAGCGCAAAAACGAAGGAGGTGAAGCGCTGTGAGCGAAGAAAACGTCCTTCGGGAAAAGCACGGAAAGAGTTCCTCTCCGTTTCTGGACTTCGCGCATTTCAAGACCGCGCTGATCCTGCTTCTCATCACCGGGGTGGTGGCCCTGCTTCTGGGCGTCACCAACGGGATGACCAAGGACCGGATCGCCGAGATCGCGGCCGCGAAGGCCGACGAAGCGCGCAAGACTGTTCTTCCCACCGCCTCGGTGTTCACCGATCTCGGCTACGCCGCGGGCGACGTGCTTTCGATCTACGAGGCGCGCGACGGGGCGGGAGCCCTGGTGGGCTTCGCCGTGGAAACCGGCGCGCAGGGCTTCGGCGGCACGGTGGACCAGATCGTCGGGCTCCGCGTTTCCGAAGCGAACGGCGCCTACTCTCTCTCGGTGAGCGGCGTGGAGCTTCTGGACATTTCGGACGAAACACCGGGAGTCGGCTCCCGCGTCTCCTCCAGCGGTTTTCTGAAGCAGTTCGAGGGCATGGACTCCGCGGCTCTTCAGGAAGATTTTGACGCCGTCAGCGGCGCCACCTATTCCTCCGAAGGCGTCCGCGCCGGCGTGGACGCGGCCCTGGCTCTGGCCGGCCGCATCATTCAGAACAGCGGGGGGATCGTGAAATGAACAAGAAATCTCTCGGCGGGATCTTTCTGGACGGTCTTCTCTTCCAGAATCCCATTCTGGTGCAGATGCTGGGCGTCTGCTCTTCTCTGGCGGTGACCACCTCGCTTATCAACGCGCTGGGCATGTCCGCCGCGGTGATCGTGGTTCTGGTCTGCTCCAACATCGCGATCTCGCTTCTCCGGAAGATCATTCCCGATCAGGTGCGGATCGTCAGCTACATCGTGGTGATCGCGGGATTCGTCACCATCGTGGATCTCCTGATGCAGGCCTATCTGCCCTCCCTGGCCGATTCCCTCGGGATCTTCATCCCCCTGGTGGTGGTGAACTGCATCATCCTGGCCCGGGCGGAGGCCTTCGCCTCCAAGAACGGCGTCCTCGCCTCGGCGGTGGACGGGCTCGGCATGGGACTCGGATACTCGGTGGTGATCTGCATCATCGCCTTCGTGCGCGAGCTGATCGGCTCGGGCACGATCCTCGGACACGAGGTCTTCGGCGGCTATTACCAGCCCTCGTCCTTATTCATTCTGCCCGCCGGGGCGTTCATCGTCCTCGGCTGCACCATCGCCGTCTACCAGGCCATCCGTGACCGGAAGGCCGCCGGAAAGGAGGCGCTGAAATGACCGCTCTCGAGCTTCTGTC
>CACYBP010000238.1 GCA_902772625.1 Oscillospiraceae bacterium | reverse complement strand
CCACGATGGAGCAGGCCTCCAGGGAGCCGAGGATGGTCTCCTTGATCTCGGCGCTTCTTGCGGGATCTCCGGGAACGTTGGAGGGGAAGGGGGCGTGCGCCTGCAGGAAGGGGATGCCCTCCTCGTCGGCGATCTTTTTATAGGCCTTCGCCTCCTCACGCCAGCCGGGAAGGCTGAAAAAGCCATCGGAGCGGGTGTATTTGGCGGAGAACATGCTCCAGTCGCATCCGTCGAAGCCGGCCGCCGCCAGCATGCGGATGGCCTTCTCTTCGCCGAAGCGGCGGGCGGGCAGGCTGAGTGTGGAAACGGTTTTCAACACGGCGATTACCTCCCAGGGCAGCCGGAGGGGACCGGCCTTATTTCACGCCTATTTTAGCACAAGCCTTTATTTTTCGCAACCGCGCTCTTTACATTTTTCTCCGGTTTTGCTATGATGGATACCGGAATCAGACACAGGAAAGGATGGAGACATATGGAAAAGATCAAGGTCGCGGTGATCGGCTGCGGCAACATTGCGAATTCCGCGCACATCCCTGCGTATATGAAAAACGAAAAGGCGGAGATCAAATACTTCTGCGATATCCTCCCCGAACGCGCTGAGGCCGCCGTGGAAAAATACGGCGTGGGCAGAGCGGTCGCCGATTATCACGAGATCCTCGCCGATCCCGAGGTGGAGGCGGTTTCGGTCTGCACCCCCAATTTCATGCACTCGGTGATCGCGGTGGACGCCCTGGAGGCGGGGAAGAACGTGCTGTGCGAAAAGCCCGCGGCGCGCATCCTCTCGGAGGCCGAAAGAATGCTGAAGGCCTGCGACAAGACCGGCAGGATCCTCAATATCGGCGTGTGCAACCGCTTCCACGACAGCGTGACCCGCATCCGGGATTACATCGAGGAGGGGAGACTCGGCGAGGTCTATCACGTCTACGCCTCCTTCAGAAACCACCGCTCGATCCCCGGTCTCGGCGGCGCCTTTACGACGAAAGCCATCGCCGGCGGCGGCGCCCTGATCGACTGGGGCGTGCATTTCATCGATTTGATCCTCTACTGCGTGGGCGATCCGAAGCCCCTGACCGTCAGCGGCACCGCCTTCTCCAAGCTCGGCAAGGATATGCGGAGCTATACCTATAAGAATATGTGGGCGGGTCCCCCGGATTACGAAGGCACCTATGACGTGGACGATTCGGTGGTGGGCGTGGTCCGCACCGAAGGGCCGGTGATCTCGCTGAACGGCGCCTGGGCCCAGAACATCGGCAAGAACGAGATGTTCATCGACTTCATGGGCGACAAGGCCGGGGTGCGTCTGGATTACGGCGGACATTTCACCCTCTACACCGCCGAGCACGGCGCCCTGGTGGAATACCGCCCGGATTTCGAGATCCGGAATATGTACGAACTGGAGATCGACTCCTTCCTGGACTGCGTCCGCTCCGGCAAGCCCAACCGCGCCGATATCCACAAGATCATCCATTCCTCCGAGATCATGCAGGCCCTTTACGATTCCTCCGATCTCGGAAAAGAAGTCGCGATCTGATAAAGCGATCCCGCGTCAAAAGAGAAGAGAGACCGGGCGCCCCGTGCGGCGCCCGGCCTTTTTTTGGCGTTCCACGCCGAAAAGCTCCGGAAAGAGGCACGCTCCCGGCATGCCTTCCCCCGTCGGCGTCGGCAAGGCCCGCTCCGCGCGGTGCGCGCCTCTTGCAGCACGTCCCTTCCCCAAAGGAAGAAGACCTTCGGACGCATGGGGGGAAGAAATATTGCCCGTGAGACCGGCGAAAAAAAGGGCGGTATTCGTAAAATGTTCACAGAATATGTCTTGACAGAAGCCTCCTTCCCGGGTATGATGAAAGCAATCAAATAAAGTCAGGGAGGTACGATCATGCATTTCAACTGCCGTGAAGACATCATCCAGCTGACCCCCGAGTGGAAAGGGGAAAGATTCCCCGACGGGCGTCCGAAGGTGCCGGATCAGGTGCTGGAAAGGATCCGCCGGATCACGCTGGAGGAGGCCTGGGGCTATCTCTGGAGCCAGGGGTATAAATACCAGTTCCAGGGCGGCTTCCAGCAGACCAACCCCGGAAAGACCATGGTGGGCAGAGCCGTGACCACCACCCTCGTTCCCACCCGTCCCGATCTGCACAACTACACCCTGAACTTCGGCCGGGAGCAGGAGGGCAGACACGGCACCTACAACCAGTGGGTCATCGACACGCTGGTGGAGGATGACGTGATCGTGGTGGATCTTTTTGACAAGATCTTCCAGGGCACCTACGTGGGCGGAAACCTTTCCACCGCCATCGCCAACCGCACCAAGAGGGGCGGCGCGGTGATCTGGGGCGGCATCCGGGACATGGAGCAGATCGTGAAGATCAAGGAGCTTCAGGTCCTGCACCGCGGCTGCGATCCCACCGGTATCGGCGACGTGGTCCTGACCGGCTTCAACGCCGCCACCCGCATCGGAAACGCCACGTGTCTGCCGGGCGACGTGGTCATGGCCACCATCTCGGGCGTGCTCTTCATCCCGCCGCACCTGGCCGAGGCTGTGGTCACCCGGGCCGAAAAGTCCCATATCCGCGACGTGTTCGGCTTCACCAGGCTCCGCGAGGGGACTTATTCCACCGCTCAGATCGACACCGCCTGGACCTATCCCATGATGCTGGACTTCGTGGACTGGTTCGCGAAATCTCCCGAGACCGAAGGCTACCGCCACCTCACCTGGGAGGAGGAGCTGGAGGACGCGAAGAAGAGAAGCGAGGGCGGCACCGACGTCATTCTCTGAGCTGCGCTGCGTCAGAAACAACAAACGCCTCCGGGCGAAAAAAGAAAGGAAATACGTATGGAAGGCATTCTCGGCAACATTTCAAGCTTTTCCAACCCCTCCGATCTCCGCATTACGGACATGCGCTTCGTGAACGTCACGGGGATTCCGATGCACTGCATCCTGATGAAGATCTACACCAATCAGGGACTGGTGGGCTACGGCGAGGTGCGCGACGGCGCCAGCAAGCAGTACGCGCTCCAGCTGAAAAGGCTTCTGATCGGCGAAAACCCCTGCGACGTGGACCGTCTCTTCCGCCGCATCAAGCAGTTCGGCGGCCCGGCCCGTCAGGCGGGCGGCGTCTCCGGCGTGGAGGTGGCGCTCTGGGATCTCGCGGGCAAGGCCTACGGACTTCCGGTCTATAAGCTTCTGGGCGGCAAATTCCGCGACAAGATCCGCATGTACTGTGACACCGACGTGGACGGCAAGCACACCGGCAAAGACATGGGCAACGCCCTGAAAAAGAGAATGGAGATGGGCTACACCTTCCTGAAGATGGATCTGGGACTGGGGATCCTCTCGGGCGTCCCCGGCACCGTCTCGGCACCTCTCGGATATATGGAGCAGCAGGGCAAGGTCTACGAGATGATCCGCAAGGCCAGAGAAGCGGGCGACGGAGAAGCCCTGCGCTTCTGGAAGCACCGTGCCTACGACCTGCAGAACATCCCGCATCCCCTCACCGGCATCCACGTCACCGAAAAGGGCCTGGACGTTCTGGAGGAATACGTGCACGACGTGCGCGAGACCGTGGGCTACGAGATCCCCCTGGCCATCGACCATTTCGGCCACCTGGGCCTTGAGGACTGCATCAAGCTCTGCCGCCGGATCGAAAAATACAACCTGGCCTGGGCGGAGGACCTGATCCCCTGGCAGAGAGCCGATCAGTACGCCATCCTCAGAAGAAGCACCACCGTCCCCATCTGCACCGGCGAGGACGTCTATCTGAAGGAGGGCTTCAAGCCCCTCTTCGACGTGCAGGGCGTGGCCGTGATCCATCCCGACGTGCTGTCCACCGGCGGCATCCTGGAGACCAAGAAGATCAGCGACATGGCCGCAGACAACGGCGTCGCCATGGCGATCCATATGGCCGAAAGCCCCATCGGCTGCCTGGCGGCGGTGCACGCCGCGGCGGTCAGCGAAAACTTCACCGCTCTGGAATTCCACTCGGTGGATCACCCCGAATGGAATGACATCTACGACGACGGACTTCCGAAGCCTCTGGTGCAGAACGGCTTCATCACGGTGCCCGAACGTCCGGGCCTCGGCATCGAGACCCTGAACGACGAGGTGCTGGCGAAGTTCGTGCACCCCGAGGTGCCCGGCATGTGGGAGCCCACCGATCTTTATAACGACGACCCGACCCACGACCGCACCTGGTCGTAAGAAAACCGGTTCCGGTTTTTTGACAGAAAGCAGGGACTTTATGGCTAAGATCCTGATATCCGACCGGTCGCATCCGCTTGCGGAGGAGCTCGCGTCGCTCCTGCGCGAGGCGGGGCACGAGGTGACTGTCTTTCCGAAGGAGCCCGCCTCCCGCGAGGAGGTCAAGGCTCTGGTGAAGACGGCCGGCACTCCCGATCTTCTCCTTCTCACGGAATATTCCTCCCTGCGCGAGCCCCTTGCCGGCGGCGACGCCGACCGCATCGCCCGCGAGGTGGAGGAAAAGCTCGGCGCGGCCTTCCTTCTGGCAAAGCACTTCGGCGCGAAGATGGCCGAAACGGGAAAGGGCGGCATCCTGATCCTCGGATCGCTGGCCGCCGACAAGCCCACCGGCTCTATCCCCGCCTACGCCATGATCCAGGGCGCCCTGCAGATGATGATGAAGGAGCTTTCACTCTACTTCGGCAATTACGGCGTGCGGGCCAACATGCTCAAGCTCGCCCCGTCGGAGAAGGAGGACGCGGTCTTCGATTCCGATCTGATCCGGGCCTATTACGACGTGGAGACCAAGGCTCCGGTCAAGGGCCGCGTCACCGCCCGCGACGCCTTCGGCGCGGTGGAGTATTTCCTCTCGGACGGCGCGCGTCTGGTCAACGGTGCCGATCTCCGGATCGACGGCGGACTGCTCTCTTATTACTTTGACCGGGCTTACGACCCCATCAGAGAGGAGGAGCTTTGATGGCCGAGATCAATTATCTGGAAAGACCGGCTCTGGTCACGATGGAGATCCCCGAGACCGGGGAGACCTGCCGTGCGCTGGAGGGAAAACGCGCCGTGGTCACCGGCGGCGGCAAGGGCATCGGCAAGGGGATCAGCATCCGCCTGGCCGAGGCGGGCGCCTCGGTGGTGATCGTGGGCAACAGCAATATGACCATGGCCGAGGAGACCCGCGCCCTGATCGAATCCCGGGGCGGAAAGGCCTATACCATAGGCATCGACCTTTCCAGGCCGGAATCGGCCGGGAAGGTGGTGGCCTTCGCCGCGGAAAAGATGGGCGGCATCGATATCCTGGTCAACAACGCCGCCTACCAGCCCAATTACGACATAGTGGAATACAGCTCCGAGCTCTTCAAAAACGTCATCGACGTCAATCTGATCAGCTATCTGCGCATGTCGATGGCGGCCCTTCCCTACCTGAAGGAATCGGGAGAGGGGAGGATCGTCAACGTGGGCTCGGTGCACAGCAAACGCCCCACCGGCTTTGATTTCGCCTACGCCACCTCCAAGGGAGGCGTGGGGATGCTGACCCGGGAGACCGCCGCGGCCTTCCGGCCCTACGGCGTCACCTGCAACACCATCCTGCCCGGCGGTACGAGCATCGAATTCAAGACCGAAAACCCGGACATGGGCAAGCTCCATTCCATCCGTACCCAGAGGATCCAGCGGGAGAAAAAGTTCGTCTCTCCGGGATACCGGTTCGGCTTCCCCTCGGATACGGGGAACCTCACGGTCTTCCTCTGCTCCCGCCTGGGCGAGCACTTCAACGGCTGCGCGATCCGCGCCGACGGAGGCATGGTGCTCTTCTGATACGCATGGCCGCGCGGGGGGTCCCGCGCGGATTTTCCCGAAAACGATCCCGAAAAGAAAGGAATAAACCATGAAAATCACCGACCTGGAAATCTTCTTCGTCAAACCCCGCTGGGCCTT
>CACYBP010000237.1 GCA_902772625.1 Oscillospiraceae bacterium | reverse complement strand
TTCTTCTTTCAGCCATGGGAAAAGGTTCCTTTCTCTATCGGGCGGCCGGAACCGGAACGCGGCGGCGGCGCGGGATTCGCATAACTTATTATTATATATTATATTAGCAAATCCAAGTCCTTTTGTCGAGATGCTTTCACGAAAAAACCAGACGAAATTTCCCTCTTCCCGCCCTCATTTTTCGGGTATAAAAAGCCGGAGAGCCGTCTTCCCCCAGGGGGGGCGGCTCTCCGGACGGGAAAAGGCGTTATTCCTCAGGCTCGGCGTAGGACTCTTTGCCGGTCTCCTCTTCCTCTTCGGTCTTTTCAAGGATGCCCAGGGCCGAAAGGCCCTCGGCCTCGCGCTCGTTTCTGAACTGGGTGGTGTAAAGCGAATAGTAGCGGCCTCGCTTTTCCATCAGCTCTCTGTGGCTTCCCTCCTCCACCACCTCGCCCTTGTCGATCACCAGGATCCGGTCGCAGAACCGGATGGTGGAAAGGCGGTGGGCGATGATGAAGCTGGTGCGCCCGGCCAGGACCTTTTCGATGGCGCGCTGGATCATGGCCTCGGTCTCGGTGTCGATCGAGGAGGTCGCCTCGTCCAGGACGAAGATCGCGGGATCCGCCAGGATCGCCCGGGCGAAGGAGATCAGCTGCTTTTCCCCGGTGGAAAGGCGTCCGCCGCCCTCGCCCACCTGGGTGTCGTAGCCCTTTTCCAGCTTCGAGATAAACCCGTCGGCGTCCACCATGCGCGCCACCTCCTCCACCTCTTCGTCGGTGGCGTCGAGGCGGCCGTAGCGGATGTTTTCCCGGATGGTGCCCGAGAAAAGCTGCGGCGACTGGAGCACGTAGCCCAGATTGGAGTGGAGCCAGAGCTGGCTTCTCTCCCGGTAATCGACCCCGTCGATCTCGATCCTTCCCTCGGTGGGCTCGTAGAAGCGGCAGATCAGGTTGACGATGGTGGACTTTCCGCTGCCGGTCTCGCCCACCAGGGCGATCTTTTCGCCCCGCTTCACCTCAAGGTTGAAGTGGCGCAGCACCGTCTGCCCGTCCTTATACCGGAAGGTCACGTCACGGAAGGCCACGTCGCCCGAAAGGGCCGGCCAGTTTTCGGTCTTCCCCCGGAATTCGTCGCCGTAGACCTCGGTCACCGCGGGGGGATCGACGATGTCCGGCTTCGTGTCCATCAGGGTGATGACCCGTTCCACCGCGGCCTGGGCCGACTGCACCTCGGCGAAGATCCGGGCGAGGTTGTTGATGGGCTCGAAGAAATATCCGCCCAGGGTCATGAAGAAACTGAATTCGCCCAGCGTGATCAGGTTCCCGATCACGCCGGTGCCGCCCACCCACAGGATCATGCCGGTACCGATGCTGCCGATGGTCATGATGATGGGCCAGTAGACCGCGGAGAACACCGCAGCGCGGACGCTGTAGGTCTGCATGTTCCGGGTCAGGCCGTAAAACTCCTTGTTGTTGGCCTCCTCCCGGACCAGGGTCTTGGTGGTCTTCGCGCCCATGACGCCCTCGTTGAAGGCGCCGGTGATCTGGGAGTTGGCGCTTCTGACCAGACGGTGGTTTTTCAGGATCACCTTCTGGAAGAAATAGCTGATCACCGCGATGAAGGGGGTGGTGGCGATCAGGAGCAGGGCGAGCTGCCAGTTGGAGACCAGCATCACTCCCGCCGCGATCAGCATGAACACCACGCTCCAGAAGATATCCACGCAGGACCAGGCGATGGTGTCCGAAAGCCTCTGCGCGTCGCTGGTGAGCCGGGACATGATATAGCCCACCGGGGTCTTGTCGTAATAGGAGAAAGACAGGGTCTGGAGCTTTTCAAAGGCCAGCTTCCGGATCCGGGTGGTCAGGTTCAGCTCCACCGCGTTGGCCGAGCGGATGAAGCCGTAGGTGGTGCCGATCTGGAAGATCGTCACGAAGGCGTAAAGCCCGATATAGAGCGGCGCGCCCTCCCAGGACCGGGGGACCAGATTGTGGTCGATCAGATGCGACATGATCAGGGGGTTCACCACGTCGCATAAGGAGGAAAGGCTCATAAACAGGAACACCGCCGCGATGTACTTGTAGAAGGGACGGGCGTAGCGGAGGATCTTGCCCCACATCCGGATATCTACTTTCTTGTCGGTAAATTCCTCTTCCTTGATCTTAGGCATCGATGGTTCCCTCCTCTCTTTCGGCGGTCTCCACCGCGTTCTGGATCTCGTAGATGCGCTTGTACATGCCTTCCCGGGCGATCAGCTCCTCGTGGGTGCCGTTTTCGGTGATCCGCCCGTCCTCCAGGACCAGGATCTGGTCGGCCGAGGAAAGGGTGCTGATCCGGTGGGAAATGATAAACGTGGTGACGTCGGACGAGCGCTCCTCAAGCTCCTTGCGGATCTTCGCGTCGGTCTCGGTGTCCACCGCCGAGAGCGAATCGTCGAAGATCAGGATATCGTTGTCCTTCATCAGGGTGCGGGCGATGGCCACCCGCTGCTTCTGTCCGCCCGACAGGGTCACGCCGCGTTCGCCCACCACCGTGTCGTAACCCTCTTCGAAGGACTCGATCACGTCGTGGACCGCGGCGGCGCGGGCGACCTCCCGCACCTTTTCGGGATCGGGGGAATCCCCGGTGATGGCGATGTTTTCCTCAATGGAGCGGGAATAAAGGAAGGGCTCCTGCAGGACGATGCCCACGCGGCTTCTGAGATAGTGCCGGTCGATCGAGCGGATATCCACGCCGCCGATGGTGATTTTTCCCTCCCGCACGTCGTAAAGCCGCTGCAGGAGGTGCACCAGGGTGGATTTCCCGCTGCCGGTGGGGCCGAGGATCGCCACGGTGTCCCCCGCCTTCACGTGGAAGGAGACGTCCTTGAGCACCTCGAGGCTGTCGTAGGAGAAGGAAACGTGGGAAAAATCGATATCCCGGCGGATCGGGGGCTTTTTCGTGTTTTCCGGGGTCTCGTCGGCGAATTCGCTCTTTTCATAGAGCACCTCGTCGATCCGCCCCATGGCGATGGACATCTTCGCCGCGTCCGAAAGCACGCGCCCCAGCTGGCGCAGCGGCCAGATCAGCATGCCCACGTAGGAGTTGAAGAGCAGGAAGTTGCCGTAGGACATGCCCTTTTCGATCACGTAGTACATGGCGCCGAACAGGGTCACGCCCTGCTGGGCCACGGCGGTGAAGTCCGAAAAACTCCAGAAGAAGGCGAACATGTTGTTGAGCCTGTGGGCCGAGGTGAAAAGCTTTTCGATGGCCGAAAAGAACTTCGTCCGTTCAAACTCCTGTCTTCCGAAGGCGCGCACCACGCGCACGCCGGTGAGGTTTTCCTGCAGCACCGTGGACATGGCGCCGTCGGCCTCGTCCACGATCTTGAACTGCTTGGACACGCTCTTGTGGAAGCCCCAGGAGAAGAGGATCGCGAAGGGCATCAGGACCAGCGAGAGAAGGGTCAGGGTCATGCTGACTCTTCCCAGAATAAAAAGCGCCACCAGAAGCATGAAGATCCCGCGGCATAGCTCCACCAGCTGTCCCGAGATGAACCGGCGCACGGTCTCCACGTCTGTCGTACATCTCTGGATCAGGTCGCCGGTCTCGGCCTTGACGTGATAATCAAAGGGCAGATCCTGGATGTGGGAATAGAGCGAATCCTTGATCCTTCTCACCGTGTGCTCCGAGGCGGTGGTGAGAAGCTTGGACTGCAGAAAGCTTCCCACGCCGCGCAGGGCGGTGATCAGCACCAGGGCCAGCGCGCAGATCCACAGGTTGGAGGCCACGGTCTCCCGCCCGCCGATGCTCTTTACGAAGCTTTCCACGAATCCCGGTACCGCCATGTCGCCCCCGGTGATGATCCGGTCGATGGTCCAGGAGGTGATCAGCGGGCCCACGTACTGAAGCCCCACGTTCACGATCACCAGAATGATGGCGCCGATATAAGCAAGCCTCTGTCCTTTCATGAAGAACCATATGCGCCTGAGGCTGCCTTTTGAACGGTTCATAGCGAACTCTCCTTTCTTTGGAAACCGGGATCGTCTTTTTCGATCTTTATCAGCAAAAAAAGTCCCCGGCATCTCCTGCCGGGGACAAAACTGCGTTTTTCGTCCGGAAGGCAGGTCGTTATCCCCCTTTGCCTTCCGCAGGGACTGGCTTTTCAGTCCGGGAAAAGGCCGGGAAAATGCAGAGAAAGACGCTTTGCCGCGCGCGCTTCTCTCTCGTCTTTTTTCTCGTTTCCGCCGCGATTTCTCATTTTCCCCGCTCCTTTCTCACGATTTTTCGGGCCGGAAAGCCCGACGCTGATAGGCTACCACAGAAAAAGCCGCTTGTCAAGGGGCTTTGCCGCGTTTTTTTCGGGAGTTTGCCCTTTGTTCACAAATCGTTTTTGCCCCCGTGCCACGCGTCGGAAAGCAAAACCTCCCGGTTGGTGCCGTAAAAGATATCGTCCTTTCCCGAAAGCTTTTTGAGCCACCCCTCGAATCTGTCCCAGAAATCCCAGGCGTCGAATTCGTAGCTGTGCCCCCAGATATAAAAGATCTCCGGGGTCTCGGGTTCAGAGGCGAGAAAGGCGTCGATCAGGCTTTCGACCTTTTCAAATTCCAGGTGATAAACCGTGGGGCGGAGCTTATAAAGATCGGTCTCGGGCCTGAAGGAGTAAGAAGACACGATGGTCCGGGCGTATTCCGCGCCGGTCTTTTCCCGGACGATCCCGGCCACCCGGTCGTCGTGGTTCTGTCCGCCGCCGGGATAGGCCATGCCCCGCACCTCGTACCCCGCGAGCTCCGAAAGGGCGAGCCGGTCCTCCTCCACCTGCCGCCGCACCTCTTCGTCGGGAAGCGAGGGAAGCATGGGGTGGGTCAGGGTGTGCCCCGCGATCTCGTGCCCCCGGTAAAGCGAGCGGACCCTTCCCGGATCGACCTTGTCGTGGCGGATCTCCACGCCGTTGCGGACCAGGCTCCCCTCCTTCCCGAGCAGGGCGGAATTGAGATTGAAGGTCGCCTTCATGCCGTAGGCGTTGAAAAGACCGATCAGCCTTTCGTCCTGCCGGACGCCGTCGTCGTAGCTGAAGGTCAGGGCTTTTTTGTATTTCTTCACGCGTTTTCGCTCCTTTCGTCCCCGGGCGGACGCGCCCGGAAAAGCTTTCTTTATTATATCCGGATCCCCGCCCTTCCGTCAAGAGCTTTTCCCCTTCCGGAGCGGCTTTCCGGGGGAAGTTTTCCTTTACAAAAAGAGGCGAGTTGTGTATAATGTAGAGTACGCCCGATCCCATCGGCCGGAAGGCGGGGATCGGCATGCGCTCCGCGCGTCCCCGGAGGTTTTTTCCGGAGGGCAAAGACGCGGGGATACGGAGGGACTTTCTTTGATCTATCTGGACAACGCCGCCACCACCCGGCCCTCGGAAGGGGCCATGCGCGCCCTTTCGCGCGCGGCGGAATGCTTTTATAACCCCTCCTCTCTCCATAAGGGCGGCACCGAGGCCGAAGGGCTTCTGAGAAAGGCCCGGGAGGAGACCGCCCTGGCTCTCGGCGGTCTTCCCGAAGAAGTCGTCTTCACCTCCGGCGGCACCGAGGGCGACGATCTCGCCCTGCTTTCGCTGAATCCCCGCTCCGCAAGGCACGTCGTCGTCTCCGCGATCGAGCACGACGCGGTGCTTGCCTCCGCGAAAAGGCTTTCTTCCCTGGGCGTCAGGGTGGATTACGCCCCCGCCGGACCCGACGGGATCGTCACGCCCGAGGCCGTGGAGGCTCTTCTGACCCCCGAGACCGCCCTGGTCTCGGTGATGACGGTGAACAACGAAACCGGCGCGGTGCAGCCCGTCTCCGCCATCGCCCGGATGCTGAAGCGCACAAAGAGCGCGGCGCTTTTCCACACCGACGCCGTGCAGGCCTTTCTGAAGATCCCGGAGGCCCCGGCAAAGCTCGGAGCCGATCTGGTGACGGTCAGCGCCCACAAGATCCACGGGATCAAGGGCGCGGGCGCTCTGTGGATCCGAAAGGGACTTCATATCCGTCCCCTTCTTCCCGGCGGCGGACAGGAAAGAGGCCTTCGTTCGGGCACCGAGCCGGTGCCGGCGATCCTTTCCATGGGAGAAGCCTGCCGGGAGGGAAGAGAGGCGCTTTCCGCCCGCATCGAAAAGGCGAAAGCCCTCCACGCCTTCGGGAAAGAGGAGCTTGGACGCGTCCCGGGGCTTGAGGTTCTTTCCTTCCCCACCCAGTCGCCCTGGATCCTGACGGTCTCGGCGCCGGGATATAAAAGCGAGGTGCTTCTCCACGCCCTTTCGGATAAGGGAATCCTCGTCTCCTCCGGCGCGGCCTGCTCCAAGGGGCGGATCAGCCACGTGCTCTCCGCCATGGGGATCGACCGGCCGACGGCCGAAGGCTTCCTTCGGATCAGCCTTTCCCACGAAAATGAAAAACACGAGCTTTCGGCACTGGCAGAGGCCCTTTCCGAGCTTCTGCCGACGCTCAGAAAGGTGAGATAAAGCATAGTATGGAAAGAGTCATTCTGTTAAAGCTCGGCGAGATCGCCCTGAAGGGCCTGAACCGCCAGACCTTTGAAAACCGCCTGATGGGAAATCTGAAAAGACGGATCTCCCGTTTCGGCAAATTCGAGATCCGCAGCGCCCAGTCCACCCTCTACGTGCGCAAGCTCCGGGGGCCGGAGGAGGCCGTGGATCAGGCCTTCGAGGCCGCGGGCGACGTGTTCGGCGTCGTGGCGCGGTCGATGGCGGCCGAATGCGACAAAAATTACGAGGCCATCCGCGACACCGCCCTGGCCTTTCTCGGCGAACGCTTTTCAGAGGTCAAGTCCTTCAAGGTGGACGCCCGGCGAAGCGACAAGCGCTTTCCCATGACCACCCCCGAGATCATGGAGACCCTGGGCGGGGACATCCTGGAAAAATACCCCGCTCTCCGGGTCGACGTGCATCATCCCGAGCTTATCTGTATGGTGGAGGTCCGGGATCACGCGGCCTACGTCCACGGCGAGCAGCTTCCCGGCGCGGGAGGCATGCCGGTGGGCAGCGCGGGAGAAGCTCTCCTGCTTCTCTCCGGCGGCATCGACAGCCCCGTGGCCGCCTACATGATGGCCAAGCGCGGCCTTTCGCTCACCGCGATCCATTTTGAAAGCCCGCCCTACACCTCCGAGCGGGCGCGGGAAAAGGTCCTGGATCTCGCGAAAAAGCTTGAGCGCTTCACCGGAAGGCTTCCGGTCTATGTGATCCCCTTCACCGAGGCCCAGCTGGCCATCCGGGACACCTGTCCCGAGGAATATTTCACCATCATCATGCGCCGCCTGATGGTCCGGGTCTCCTCTATGCTCGCCGGAGAGAAAAAGCTCGGCGCTCTGGTCACCGGCGAAAGCCTCGGCCAGGTGGCCAGCCAGACCCTCGGCGCCATCGCCGTCACCGAGGAATGCGCCGACCGGCCGGTCTTCCGGCCCCTGATCGGCATGGATAAAGAGGAGATCGTTCAGATCTCCCGCAAGATCGACACCTACGAGCTTTCCATCCTCCCCTACGAGGACTGCTGCACCGTCTTCACCCCCCGCCATCCCCGCCTGAAGCCCCGGCTTTCGGAAGTGCTGGAATGGGAGGAAAAGCTCGGCGCCGAAAAGCTCGCGGAGGCGGCCTTCCGCGGCGCGAAGCTCTACGGCGCGGAGGAGGAAGGAGAAGACCGTGGCACGAAAGAGTGAGCTGATCGCCGTGGGCACCGAGCTTCTGCTCGGCGAGATCGTGAATACCGACGGCGCCTATATCGCCTCCCGCCTGAAGGACGTCGGCGTGGAGGTCTACCACCAGACCGTGGTGGGCGACAACCCCGAAAGGCTTGCGTCCGCCCTCCGGGAGGCGGCCGGAAGGTCCGACGTGATCGTCACCACCGGCGGCCTCGGCCCCACCTACGACGACCTGACAAAAGAGGTCATCGCCCGGGTGTTCGGAAAAAAGCTGGTGCGGGACGAGGCTTCCCTTGCCCATATCCGGGAATTCTTCCGGAAACGCGGCCGGGAAATGACCCCCAACAACGAAAAGCAGGCCGACCTCCCCGAGGGGGCCGTCATCTTCAAAAATCTCTGGGGCACCGCCCCGGGCTGCGCCTTTGAAAGCGGGAAAAACACCGTGATCATGCTGCCGGGCCCGCCGGCCGAGTGCGAACCCATGACCGATACCTACGTGATCCCCTATCTCACGCGGCCGGAGGACGGCGTGCTCACCTCCCGGTTCATCCGGGTCTGGGACGTGGGCGAAAGCGCCGTGGAGGCAAGACTTCACGATCTGATGATCGAAAGCGTGAACCCCACCCTGGCTCCCTACGCGAAATACGGAAGCGTCCAGCTCCGCGTGGCTGCCAAGGCTCCCACCCGGGAGGAGGGGTACGCCCTGTGCGGGCCTCTGGTGGAAAAGATCCTCGGGATCTTCGGCGACAACGCCTACGAGGAGAACGGCGACGGTCTTCCCGGCTTCGTCTTCTCGCTTCTCAAAAAGCGGGGCATGACCCTTTCCGCCGCCGAATCCTGCACCGGCGGACTGATCTCCAAGATGATGACCGATCTTCCCGGCGTCTCGGAGGTCTTCATGGGCGGGGTGTGCACCTATTCCAATCAGGCGAAATCGGCCCTTCTCGGCATCGATCCCGCCCTGATCCGGGAAAAAGGCGCCGTGAGCGAAGAGGTGGCGCGGGAAATGGCCGAACGGGTCAGGCTCCGCTTCTCCACCGACCTCGGCATCGGCGTCACCGGCATCGCCGGCCCCGGCGGCGGCACGCCCGAAAAGCCGGTGGGCCTGGTGTATATCGCCCTTTCCGACGGGAAGCGGACCGAGGTGAAAAAATGCGAATTCGGCACGCTTCGCCGCTCCCGGGAGCGCATCCGCGCCGACGCCGCGAACACCGCCCTGGATATGACGCGGCGGCGCTTGCTCGGATAATCCTTCTATCCTGCATTCTATTCAAGGAGTCTCCTATGACCGAAAAGCTTCTGGAAAGCGCAAACGAGCTCCGCATCCGCGGGAAAAGGGCCCTGGAAAAGGGGCTTTCGGAGCTTGACTACGACGTCAAAAAGATCATGGAGCGCGACCCCGCGGCGGTCTCCTACGCCCAGGTGCTGCTTTTGTATCCCGGGCTTCACGCCGTGGCGCTCCACCGGCTTTCCCACGCCCTTTATGAAAAAGAGCGCTTTTTCACCGCGCGTCTCGTCTCCCAGGCCTCCCGGTTCATCACCGGGATCGAGATCCATCCCGGCGCGAAGATCGGCCGGGGGCTTCTGATCGACCACGGCATGTCGGTGGTCATCGGCGAGACCACCGAGATCGGCGACGACTGCACGATCTACCAGGGGGTGACCCTGGGCGGCACCGGCAAGGAAAGCGGCAAGCGCCATCCCACCGTGGGAAACGACGTGATGATCGGCTCGGGCGCGAAGGTCCTGGGGCCGGTAAAGATCGGCTCGGGCGCGAAAGTGGCTGCGGGCGCCGTGGTGCTCCGCGACGTGCCCGCCAACGCCACCGCGGCGGGCGTGCCCGCCCGGGTGGTCCGGCACAGGGGCAAGCGGGTCCCGGATCTCGACCAGATTCACATCCCCGACCCGGTGGCCGCCGAGATCGCGCGGCTTGAGGCGCGGATCGCCCTTCTGGAAAAGACCGCCGGAAGCAAAGCAAAAGACGCCGCCGGAGACCCCGGCGCGGAAGAAATCTCCCAAAGAAAAGCCTTCGCGGGCTCTCCCGCCGAAGAGTAAGATCCCCGGGATCGGGAAGGATGAGGAATATGAAGCTTTATAACAGTTTGACCCGCACCAAAGACGATTTCGTCACCCACGAGGAGGGCAAGGTGAAAATGTACACCTGCGGCCCCACGGTGTATCATTTCGCCCACGTGGGCAATCTGCGCACCTACATCATGGAGGACGTGCTGGAAAAGGCCCTGGCATACGAGGGCTACGAGGTGACCCGGTGCATGAACATCACCGACGTCGGCCATCTGACCAGCGACGCCGACACCGGCGAGGACAAGATGCTCAAGGGCGCGAAGCGCGAGCACAAGACCGTGATGGAGATCGCGAAATACTACACCGACGCCTTCTTCGAGGACTGCCGGAGACTGAATATCCGCATCCCCCGCCTGACCGTCCCGGCCACCAGCCAGATCCCGGAATACATTAAGCTGGTGGAGGGCCTCCTGGAAAAAGGATACGCCTATATCGCCGGAGGCAACGTGTATTTCGACACCTCGAAGCTTCCGGAATACTACGTCTTCAACCGGCACGACGCGGAGGATCTCGAGACCGGCGTGCGCGAGGGCGTGGAGGAGGACGAAAACAAGAGAAACAAGATCGACTTCGTCCTCTGGTTCACCAAATCGAAATTCGAGGA
>CACYBP010000236.1 GCA_902772625.1 Oscillospiraceae bacterium | reverse complement strand
CTTCCCCGCGCCGCGGAGGTCCCGGAAAGAAGCTTTTTTAGATGTGTTCCCCTCATCCGTCACGGCCTCGCGGCCGCGACACCTTCCCCCAAAAGGGGGAAGGCTTTGGCGCGTTCCCGGAAAAAAGCACGCTCCCGGAAGGCTTCCCTGCGGATCTCTTTCTTCAGATCCCCTTTTCGGCTTTCCAGGCCTCCACGGCGCGGGAGACGCGCCAGTAATCGTTGGTGAGGACCGTGTCCACCCCGAGATCGAGATACATGCGGGCTCTTTCCGGCGTGTCGGCATAGAAGGCGGTGACCCGGATCCCGCGGGCGTGTGCCTTTTCGATCATATCGGGGGTGAATTTGTCCTCGAAGAGCTGGATCTTCTCACATCCCAGGCGGACGGCCCGTTCGACCTGCTCGAAGGGGGCCTTTCCCGCGCCGACGCACCGGGGAAGATCGGGGGCGAGCTTTCCGAGCATTTCAAGCACCCTGTCGTCGCCGCACATGAAATACATGTGCTTTTCGGCGTCGTAGGCGCGGATCAGCTCTATAATCTTCCGGAGATACGCCTCGTCCACCGGGTATTCGTCGCCGTAGGTCTTCACGTGGATATTCATGACGCACCGGCCCGCAAACTCCCGCAGGATCTCCTCGAAGGTGGGGATCCTGAGATCCCGGTAGGCGTCGCTGAACTTGCTTCCGAAATCGAGGCTTTTGAGCTCTTCAAGGGTCTTTTCCCAGACCCTGCCGTGTCCCGAGGAGACCCGGTCGAGATCGCAGTCGTGGATCGAGACCACCTCGTGATCCAGGGTGTGCCAGAGATCGAATTCGATCTCTTCGGCGCCGGAGGAGACCGCCGCGCCGAAGGCGGGCAGGCTGTTTTCGGGAGCCACCGTGTTGAAGCCGCGGTGCGCGCACACCCGGGGATAGGGCATTTTGCCGTCAGGCAGGGCGATGAAGGGACCCGCCGGGCGGTATTTCCAGGGGCGGCGCCCCTTTTCGGTATAGGCAAAGTGAGAGGAGGGAGGATTGCCGTAGCCCGCGGGCTTTTCGTATTTCTTCCGGGGATCGATCTCCACCGAAGCCCATCCCACGCGGTTCCCCATCTCGAGCAGGACCCTTCCGTCCGGCCCCACCGCCATGCTGCATCCGCCTTCAAAGGAGCCCTCTCCCATGCTGACCGAGCTGCGGAGCAGATAGGCGTTGACGTTGTAGGCGAAAAAGCTCCCCATCATTTCCAGCGCCGTGCGCGTGTCGCTCCGCTGGTGGGAGCAGCCGATGATGAGATCGGGCTTTTCCTTCGCCAGAACGCCCGCCGCCTCGTAAAAATAAAAATCGTAACAGGTCAGGAACGCCAGCTTCAGCCCCTCCACCGTGACGGTCTGCGTTTTCTCCCGCCGCCAGGTGTACCCGTCGTCGAGGAAGCCCGATTCCCCGGGGGTCAGATGCTCCTTGTCGTAGGTCCCGGCGAGCCTTCCCTCCCGGTCGAAAACGAAGGTGGAATTCCGAAGCCCCTCCGGACTTTCCCGGCGGGCGTTCAGGATCACGACGGCGCGGCATCTCTTCGCGGTTTCCCGCGCCTCTTCAAGAAGCGGCGCGTTATAGCGCCGGAAGGCCTCCTCCCGCTCTTCGGCGTTTTTCGCCAGGGCCGGAATATCCGACGATTCGGGCATCAGGATCAGGTCGGAGGAGGCGTCCATCTTCCGGAGAGCCTCCAGCTCCCACAGGAAAAGCGCGTCGGCTTCCGAAAAATCCCGGGAATAACGCGGCTGGATCAGCGTGACTTTCATAGCGTTTTCGTCCTTTCAAAAAAGGCGGGGTCTCCCCCGCCGCTTTTTATTTCCAGAGTCCCTTGCGATAAATGATCTTGTAGGGCGTGGCGTCCTCGTTGAGCATCTGAATCGAATCGATGCCGTAGGTCTCCAGCACGTCGGCCCAGCGCTCCTCCATCCCCACGTCGTATTCCACCGGCAGGAAGCCCGCCGAGAGATAGCTTTTCACCGCGCTGACGCGCCATTCGTTGGTGGTGAGGAAGACGTATTCCGGGTTTTCCGCCGCGAGCTTTTTCAGGGCCGCGGCCGAGAGAAATTTGGCGAGGCCTCTTCCGCGGTACTCGGTGCGGATCCCCACCATATGCACGTCGCCGTGATTCTCTTTGTTGACGTAGGCGGTGACGGTGCCGATATGCTCTCCCTGATAGTCCAGGAAAAACACGTCTCTTTCAGGCACCAGCCCGTCGGAAGAGCGGTTTTCGATCTCCTGCACGTAGTGCGGAAGTCCTTCCTCGCCGCTCAGGCCGTTTTTGCAGCATTCGCACCAGGCGAGTTTGTCCTCCAGGGTCTTCGGATGAGAAAAAGAATACCCCTCCGGAAGCGGCGGATCGGCGATCGGGGTTCCCGGAAGCCAGTACATTTTCAGCTGTGCCATAGCGTTTCTCCTCTCTGTGCCCGGCGGGCAGGCTTTCCTCCGGCCCCGCCCTGTCTTCTTCTGCATGATAACGAAAAGCACCCGGTTTGTCAAGAGAAAAGCGCGGGGGAACGCACGGCACGCGATCCCGCCGGGAGAATATGCTTTCGGGATCGCCCCAAAGCCTTCCCCGAAAACCAAAGGGCGGATAATAGACCGCCGCCCCGCGTCGGGACGCGGGACGGCGGCGTTCGGATCCATGCCGGTTTCCCGGCGGCGCTTCTCAATCGGCGAACATCGGGGTGGAAAGATATCTTTCCCCGGTGTCGGGAAGCAGGGCGACGATCAGCTTTCCGGCGTTTTCCGGCCTTTTCGCCAGCACAGACGCGGCGTACACCGCTGCTCCCGAGGAGATGCCCACCAGAAGCCCCTCCTTCCGCGCCAGGGCGCGGCCGGTTTTGAAGGCGTCCTCGTTTTCCACGGTCAGGATCTCGTCGTAGACCGCGGTGTCCAGGGTGTCGGGTACGAATCCCGCGCCGATGCCCTGGATCTTATGGGGACCCGAAACGCCCCCGGAGAGCACCGGAGAGGACGCGGGCTCCACTGCCACGATCTTCACCCCGGGATTTTTCGATTTGAGGTATTTCCCGACCCCGGTCAGAGTGCCGCCGGTGCCGACGCCGGCCACGAAGATATCCACCTTTCCGTCGGTGTCGTTCCAGATCTCCGGCCCGGTGGAGGCAAGGTGCGCCGCGGGGTTCGCGGGATTTTCAAACTGGCTGGGGATAAAGCTTCCCGGCGTGGCCGCCGAAAGCTCCTTCGCCTTTTCGATGGCGCCCTTCATGCCCTTGGAGCCGTCGGTCAAGACAAGCTCCGCGCCGTAGGCCCTGAGGAGGTTGCGGCGTTCGACGCTCATGGTCTCGGGCATGGTGAGGACGATCCGGTATCCGCGGGAGGCCGCCACCGCCGCGAGGCCGATGCCGGTGTTGCCGCTGGTGGGTTCGATGATCACCGCGCCGGGCTTCAGAAGGCCCTTTGCCTCGGCGTCGTCGATCATGGCCCGGGCGATGCGGTCCTTGACGCTGCCGGCCGGGTTGAAGTATTCCAGCTTTCCGTATACGTCGGCGCCGAGAGCATTTTCACGGATATAGTTTGAAAGCTTCAGAAGCGGGGTGCCGCCGATCAGATCGGTGATGCGTTCGTAGGTTTTCATGGTTTTCTTCCTTTCTCTTCTCAGATATCGTCTCAGATCGCAAGGCGCGTCCCGTCTTGCTCCCGGCGCGCGGGAGGCAGGGGAATTCACATAACGCCTATCGGAATTGTAGGTTAATCATAGCACGCTTTTTTCGCTTTGTCAAGCGGTCTTTTGAAAAAATGTCCCGCGCCGTCCGGAAAAACGCGGCGCCTTGCGCTCCCTCCGGTCTCTTTCCGGTTGACAAGCCGTCCCTCCCCGGGTACAATAAGCGGGAGAAGACCCGGGGAAGAAGAGAGGAGTCCTGCCCCATGAAAGAAATCGAGCATCCTGCCGTTCGCGTTTCCGAGCCCCCGTACCTGGCCGCGGGCGACGGCGTCACCCCCGACCGCGCGGCCATCCAGAAGGCCATAGACGACGTGTTTCACGCCGGAGGAGGAACGGTGATCCTTGACGCCGGGAAGACCTTTCTCACCGCAGGCCTGGTGCTCCGGAGCGGGGTGACCCTCTTTTT
>CACYBP010000235.1 GCA_902772625.1 Oscillospiraceae bacterium | reverse complement strand
GCGGGCCGCGCGAAAGCCGGTGACGATCCTGGTCTGCCGGATGCAGGAGGAGCTCCCGGCGCACCTCGCGCTTCTCTATCTCCTTAAAAAGGGGAAGGAGTATCTGCGCTTTCCCCGGCCGCCGCATCTTCTGTGGCGAAAATTCCTGAAGCGGGGAGACGAAAAGCGCCCCCTTCCCCCGCCGGTATTCGACAAAAACAGGACGGCGGTGATCCTTTACAGCGGCGGCACCGGCGGCTCGCCCAAGGGGATCTGCCTTTCGGATCTCAATTTCAACGCCTGCGCCATGGAGGCGCGGGAGGCCATCGGCGAGGAATTCCGCACCGGACTCAAGATGCTGAGCTGTATGCCGCTGTTCCACGGCTTCGGGCTGGGGGTCAATCTGCACACCGTTCTGATCCACGGCGCCTGCTGCGTCCTGATGCCGACTTTCAACGGGAAAAGCTACGCCCGGATGCTCAAAAAGAAAAAGCCGAATTTCATCGCGGGCGTGCCCACTATCTTTGAGGCGCTTCTGCACCTTCCGGAGCTTGACGGGTTCGATATGAGCTTTCTTCACGGCATGTTCTGCGGGGGCGATTCGCTTTCGGTGGAGCTGAAAAAGAAGATCGACGCCTTCCTCCGGGAGCACAACGCCGGGATCCAGGTGCGGGAGGGCTACGGCCTGACCGAATGCGTCACCGCCAGCTGCCTGACCCCCCGGGACGAATACCGGGAAGGCAGCATCGGGATCCCCTTCCCCGACACGGTCTACCGCATCACCCGCCCCGGCGGGGGTGAATTCCTTCCCGCGGGGGAGGAGGGGGAGATCGTCCTGAAGGGGCCCACCGTGATGCTCGGATACCTGAAGGATCCGGAGGAGACCGCGAAGGCGCTCCGGAAGCTTTCGGACGGGGATACCTGGCTTCTCACCGGCGACCTCGGGACCATGGACGGGGACGGGTACGTCTATTTCCGCCAGCGGCTGAAGCGGCTGATCATCACCAACGGATATAACGTCTACCCGTCAAGACTTGAAAACATCATCGATTCGCTGCCCGAGGTGGCGTACTGCTCGGTGATCGGCGTGCCCGATCCCCGGAGGATGCACCGGGTCAAGGCCTTCATCGTCCCCGCCGACGGGGTCGAGGCGGGGGAGGAGCTGAAAAGAGTCATTCTTGAGAAGCTCGCGCTCCACGTGGCGAAATACGCCCTGCCGAAGGAGATCGAATTCCGGCGGGAGCTTCCCCGGACTCTGGTGGGCAAGGTGGCCTACCGCGTGCTGGAGGAAGAGGAGGCGGCGAAGGCAAAATGAGGATCACCTGGTACGGCACGGCCTCGCTCCTCCTCGCCGAAAAGGGGACGACCCTGGCCTTCGATCCCTTTTCGGGGATCCCGCTGGACGAAAGCCACGCCGAAAAAAAGCCGATCCCCCACGCCCGGGATTACCGGAGGGCCGACGCGGTCTTCGTGACCCACGGGCACTTCGATCATATCCTGGAGATCCCTCCGCTTTACCGGGGGACCGGGATCCGGGTCCGCGCCACGAAGACCCCGGCGAAGACCCTTCTTGCCCGGGGGCTTCCGGAAAAGAATCTGCTTCCGATCCGCCCTGGGTTTGAAGAGGAGATCGGCCCCTTCCGCGTCCGGGCCTTTCAGGGAAGACACTGCCGGTTCGACCGGGGGATCATCCGGGAGACCGCCCTCCGGAAGGAGGTCCGGGAGCATCCTTTCCATATGGCAAGGCTCCTTCTTTACGGCAGAAGCTTTCCCGAAAACGGCGAGATCCTCTTTTACGAGGCGGAGGCCGGAGGAAAACGGGTCGCGATCCTGGGAAGCCTGGGGCTGGACCCGAAGACCCGCTATCCCCGGGGAGCCGACGTCCTGATCCTGCCCTTTCAGGGGAGAAGCGATCTGGAAAAGGAGGGGCTCCGGATCGTCCGGCGGCTCCGGCCGAAGGCAGTGCTTCTCGATCATTTCGATTCAAGCTTTCCGCCCATGACCAAACGCGTAAAGACGGCGGCCTTTGAAAAACTCGTGGAAAGGGAATGCGGCGTCCCCTGCCGCGCTCTTCCCAAATACCGCGCCATAACCGTGAAAGGGAGCGAAGACGATGGCTGACAAAGAAAAGAGAAAGAGAAAATGGGGCGACCGGAGGGACGGACGCCGGGTCAAGGCGCCGGGACTCCAGACCGTGATGGGCTATCTCCTGCCCAAAAGGACCGACTGCGAGGTCTATCTGAACGACAAGATCGACGCCACCGAGCTGGTCTCCTATCTGGAAAGACGCAACGCGGAGCACCCGGAATACAAGACCACTCTCTTCCACGCCGCGGTCACCGGCATGGCGCGCATGGTGAAGGAACGGCCCCTGATGAACCGGTTCATCCAGGGCTACCGGATGTACGAAAGAGACGAGATCACCATCAGCTTCGTGGTCAAGCGCCGCTTCGCCGACGGCGCGGAGGAATCCCTGATGGTCCTGAAGCCGAAGGATGAGGACACGCTGGATTCCATCAGCCGCCGGATCGTCGGCAACGTGAAGGAAACGCGCAAAAGCGAGCATTCCACCGGCGGCATCGACGAGCTTCTGGACAAATTCGCCTCTCTCCCGCGCTTCGTTCTGATCCCGGCCATCCGGGTGATCCGCTGGCTGGATTTCTGGGGGATCAACCCGAAGGCCCTGACCGAGGGGGATCCCAACTACACCACTATCCTCACCAGCAATCTGGGCAGCATCAAGTGTCCCTCGGTCTATCACCATCTCAACAACTACGGCACCAACAGCGTCATGATCACCATCGGCACTCTTCACAAAGAGGAGATCGTGATGCCCGACGGCTCCAAGGCCATCCGCGACGTGGTGGATATCGGGGCCACCCTGGACGAAAGGATCGCCGACGGCTTCTATTTCGCGAAGAGCCTCCGGCTGATCCGGCACGTCTTCTCCCATCCGGAGCTTCTGGAAAAGCCTCTGGGAGAAGGGAGCGGCTTCGAATACTGAGCCG
>CACYBP010000234.1 GCA_902772625.1 Oscillospiraceae bacterium | reverse complement strand
GTCATGCGTCGCCACGATATCCACCTCTTGATTGAGGAGCGCGAGATTCAGCTTTTCCGGATCGACGTATTCCTTCAGCTCCACCTTGTAATCAGAGGCCATGTTGTATCTCGCGACAAGCTCCGAAAAGGAGCTGCTGATATTGACGTCCATACCGATCACAAGGTTTCCGAAGCCCTCGTCGCCCGTGGGCTCCCCCGTGGGGCCTTCTTCCCCCAGCGCAAGAAGGATCAGGTTCTTTCCCGAAAGCAAAAGCACCCTCTCTTCATCCAGCGGCACGATGCTCCGAAGCGTCGAAAGATTCACCCCGAAGGGCGTCGGGTTCCCAAGGTTTTGAAGAGTCTTTCCGTCGGTCCGGTACAGAACGTTCTCTTTCAGGAAGTAGTTCCATTTCCCGTCCGTCCCGGTGGAAAAGCCGGCTATATATGTACCCTCGATGCGCACGGGATCCCCGAGGCCTTCCTCCGTGACCGGATACAGGACGATATAGCGGTCTGTCTCCTTTTCCATATCGGCCACGTCGTAAACGACGCGATCCGAAACGAGGTAATCGACCCCGTCGAAGGACCAGAATCCCGCGTAATTATCCTGCGGCGCGGGATCCAGCGGGATCTCCTTTTCCCCGACCGTCAGACGGTCCGTATAGAGCGCATACTCCCCGTAGACGGCGCGCGGACGTTCTTCCTCCGGCTTCGGTTCCCATACCGTCGGCTGAAGGTCCCCGTCAAGGAAACACTCCGCTCCGTAACGGACCAGTCGGAGTTTCCCGTTTTCTTCCCGGCTGAGAACGCTGAGTTCCTCGCCATCGGTATAGACCGCCTTGCCCGTCACCGAAAGCTTTTCCCCGCTTCCCTCCGGGATCGAATAGAGCACCGGGATCTTGTCTTTTTCTCCCGTTTCTTTCGTTTCCCCGCAGGCCGGGAACAAACCGGCTATCATGCCGAGCGCCAAAAGAAACGCCGTTATCCTTCTCCTTCTCATTCTTTTTTCCCCCTTATTCCGCTTTCGTCACTTCATACTCCAGATCGGCAAGGTAATCTGCAAGGAAATCAGAAAGATATTCCGGCCAGTCATCGAAGGTGCCCTCTTCAAAATACCGCGGGCGGGAGGCCTCTTCCTCTGTCTTCTCCACGTAGGACGTCAGGAGTGAGTATGCCTTTTCAGCATCCTCCGCATCCCCCATGGTCCCATCCTTCAGCATGACACGCCATCTTTCCCGCTCTTCGCTGCCGGCCGAACGTAGGCGGAGCAACTCGGAAAAGCTTTGCTTCAGGCAGAAGGAAACCGGAGCAAGCCGGTCTGCTTTTTCCAGACACCTTTCTGCTTCCTTTACCGCCTCCTGAAGCGCATTTTCATCGGGATCGGCATCCATGAAGCTTTTCAGATACCGCTCGATCCTTTCGCTGTTCACGTCTTTGCTCACCGCGTTCCAGCTGCCTCCGCCATTGGCTTCCCAGGAAGCGATTTTTCGCTGGCCTTCCTCTGAAAGCTCCCAGGCAAGGTACGCCATAGCCGCCTCCCGGTTCGAGGACGCCTTTGGAATCGACTGACTGACGGTGTTCACCGCGAAACCTGCGCCTTCGAAGACGGGGAACGGGATCAGGACGGCGTCGCTGCCATATTGGGTATACGGCCGGCCGTTTTCCTGATAAAGCCCTTTCCAGGAAACGGTATTGAAAGACGACTCTCCTCCGTACGTAAACAGCGGCATGCGTCCGGACGCATTTCCGCTCTGCACCTCCTGAAGCCACGCTTGCAGATCGTCCTCAAGATCCTTTTGGAGCGTTGTCCATGCGTTGAACGCAGCTTTTCCCCCGACACGTTTTCCCGGGAGATCCAACAGAGAATTGAGCAGCATGTCCGGCAGCATCGGACCGGAATGGCTTCGATCCTTCGCTTCCAGCCCGTCAAACAGGGAAAGAAGCTCCTCCATTGAGCGCGCTTTCCCGTCCAGAGCGTCCACCGCGCCTTGCGGAACAAGGATCCCGCTTTCCGGCGTGACGCCAAAAAACGGGATGGCGATCAGAAAGGACCCGTTCACGCGTCCGGCTTCCAGCACTTTATCGTAACAGGTCCCGGCGCCATAGTATTCGCCGATCACAGCGTCCAGACTTGTCAGATTCCCTTCGTAAGCGAGGATCAGACTGACCAGATCGTTTCCGGAAACGAGATCGATCTCACCGGTTCGCGCCGCCTCGATCAGTTCTTTTTCGCTTGCATATTCTTTGATCTCTGCTTTCGTTCCGGAGGAGGCGAGATATTCGCTCAGAAGCCATTTGCCGTTTTCGCCCCCAAAGCCGCTTTTCATTTGCCCGATCACAAAATCGCCCGGCTCGGG
>CACYBP010000233.1 GCA_902772625.1 Oscillospiraceae bacterium | reverse complement strand
TCGTTTCCGTAGTTGATCAAAAGGGTCAGAACTTCATTGGCCGCCCTGATCCCTTCCTCTCTCCATTCCTCATCTGTGATCTCTCTGTTGTTATCGTTTTCATCGAAAGGTCTGTTATTCTCGTTGATGCAATCGTGCCATACATTGTTTTTGTCCCAGTATCTCCATCTAAGCCCCATGGATCGGTTGATAACGCGGCATCCCTGACGCAGGAGCCTGTCGCAGCCGTCCATGGTTTCGCTGGCAACTTCTGTATCTTCCGATCTGTGATTGACGCAATAACCGAAAAGAGAATACTCGCCGCAGAGAATGCCGTTCACGCCGGTCCCGTTTCCCCGCGTCGCGCCGATGATGCCGGCCACGTGTGTCCCGTGATCGTAGTTGTCTTTCATTTCCGCGTCTTGAAGCGTCTGCCTGTTGGCGTCCGGATTCACAACGGTGATCCTGAGATCCGGATGATCGGTGTCAAAGCCTCCGTCTATGATCCCCACAGAAACCCGGGAATAGTATTCTTCATAGGCCCAGGCGGAGGGGGCGCCGATGATTTCCTGGTGCCAGTTATTGCCCTTCGGCCGGATCATGCTCCATTGCTGAAGAAAGAGGTTTCGCAAGCCCTGCGGGATCCAGGTCCATTCTCCCCAGGGATCATTTGGTACGAAGTCCCCAAGCCCCGGATCGCTCCAGCTCGAGGTCACCCTGGATACACTGTCAAGTGTCGCCCAGTCCACGCTCTCTTCATCGGAAAGCGTGCTGCACAGTTGCCTGAGAGCTTCGCTTCCGGAAACCGGAACCCGGATTTCAAAGAGGTTCAGCCCGGAAATGCAGCCGATCAGATCTCCGTCGACCAGAGACGCCACGCGGCGCACCTCCTCGTCGGATACGCCCTTCCTGAAATAAACCAGGATCACGTGATCCACGTATCCGGAGACCGAATCGCTGTCGTCAAAGCGAAAATCCTTTTCGTCGGGGGTATAGGTACCGCCGAGCTCGCGCTGTAAGTCAGAGGTTTCCACCGCCTCCTGAACCTCCGGCTGGATCTGCTTGTCCCCGGCGTTTCCTTTGCCTCCCGGGAGAAGCTTGCCGATGATAAAAGCAAGGATCAGACCAAGCACGAGAAATACCGCCACGGAAATCAGGAAGGACATCAGGCAGCCCGAGCTCTGCTTTTTCGGTTTTTTCCCTTTTCTGTTCTTTTTGCCCGCGTTCGACCCGGTTTCGGCCGGGATCCCCTGCGGCGAAACCGCGGCGGCGTACGGCACGTAGACGTATACGGGCTGAACCGCCGCAGCCTGTCCGGCCGGCGGCTGTTGGTTTCCGGAGGCCGGAGCCGCCTTCTGCGGCGTGCCGGCGGAGTCCGCCCGGTTTTCTGCATCTCTTCCCGGGTTTTCTTTCCTGACTTCGGAAGCTCCTCTCTCTCCGGCGAAGACTTCTCCCGGAGCGGGAGGCGTTATTCCCTTTTCGACAGCAGAGCCGCATTGCGGACAAAAGCGTCCGTTCTCTGCGACCTCGGCTCCGCATTTCTGGCAGATCATCAGTTTGTCCTCCTTTTCCGGATGCATCACGGTATCTCCTTTTTCAATTCGATCCCGTTTATCAGACCGGTTCTATCGTAAAGACAAAGAAAGAGTATTATTGTCAGACTTAATCATAGCATAATCCCGGTATAATTGCAATGATTCTTTGTCAAAACGCGCCGGAGGATTCTCCGTGATCCCGACCGCCGGTCAAGTGCGAAAAGCGCGGACGAAGCCTTTGCTTTGTCCGCGCTTACTCTATGGATGAAGAGTCCTTCGTCCGGCCTTTTCCGGTATGTTCCTTCGCATGAAGAGGGAATTCCGGCGCCGTTTTCCGGTTTAGGACGTGAAGCTTTTCGCCGTCACGCCTTCTGTTCGCTGTCTTTTTCCCGGATGGCCACCCGGCGGACCTTGCCGCTGGTGGTCTTGGGAAGCTCGTCCACGAATTCCACGATGCGCGGGTATTTATAGGGCGCCGTGGTGCGCTTCACGTGATTCTGAAGCTCCTTTTTGATGCGCTCGTAGTAGGCGGTCTTCTTCTCGTCCGGAAGCGCCGGATCGGGGCGGTAATTCTTTGCAAGCACCACCGTGGCCTTGACGATCTGCCCTCTTTCGGGATCGGGCACCGCGGTGATGGCGGTCTCCAGGACCGCAGGGTGCTCCATCAGGGCGCTTTCCACCTCGAAAGGCCCGATGCGGTATCCCGAGCTTTTGATCACGTCGTCGGCACGGCCAACGAAATGGATGTATCCCTCCTCGTCGCTCCAGGCCATGTCGCCGGTGTGATACCAGCCGCCCTTCTGCGCCTCGGCGGTCTTTTCCTCGTCCCGGTAATAGCATTGGACGAGCCCCGCCGGGATGCCGTCTTTGATGTTGATGCAGATCTCGCCTTCTTCGCCCACCTCGCACCGCGCGCCGTCCTGATTGATCAGATCGACGTCGAAATGCGGTGAAAACTTGCCGGTGGAACCCGGCTTCGGCTTGATCCAGGGCCACGTGGCGATCAGAACGGGGGTCTCCGTCTGGCCGAAGCCTTCGCGAAGCTCGAGTCCTGTCAGTTCTTTCCAGCGGTTGAACACCTCCGCGTTCAGAGGCTCGCCCGCTATGGTGCAGTAGCGCAGAGAAGACAGATCGTATTCTTCCACGTTTTCCTTGATCAGGAAACGGAAGATGGTGGGAGGCGCGCAGAAGACCGTGATCCGGTACTTTTCGATGATCTTCAGAAGATCGGTGGGGATGAAGCGCGTACCGTAATCGTAGACGAAGATCTCCGCCTCCGAGATCCACTGGCCGTAAAGCTTTCCCCAGGACGTCTTGGCCCAGCCGGTGTCCGCCGAGGTGAAATGCAGATCGTTTTCGTTCAGGGTCTGCCAGAACTTTGCCGTCAGGATATGCCCCAGGGGATAGGCGTAATTGTGTAACGCCATCTTGGGATACCCCGAGGTGCCGGAGGTGAAGTAGCAGAGCATCGGATCGGAATTCTGATTCGGGATCCGCGTCCATTCGTCGCCGAATTTCGCCATCTCCCGGTCGAAATTCAGGAAGCCTTCTCGTTCGCCGTCAATCACGAAGCGCGCGGCGAGAGCATGCCCGGTCTCCTCCTCCGCCGCAAGGATACAGGAAAGAAGCCTTTCGTCCGCCACGGCAAAGATAGCGCGCACGTCAGCCCGCACGAACCGGTAGGCAAAATCCTTCTGTGTGGACATATGGGTCACCGGCACCAGAACGGCGCCGAGCTTATGGCAGGCGATGGCCACGATCCAGAATTCGTACCGGGATCGCAGGGTGGCGATGACGAAATCGCCCTTCCCGATCCCGTGGGAAGCCATCATATTCGCGCAGCGGTTGGAAAGCGAACGCATTTCCGCGAAGGTGATCTCTCTTTCCCGCCCGCGGTCGTCGCACCAGAGGAGACACCCCTTGTCCGGCTTTTCCTCTGCCAGGACGTCCATGACGTCGTGGGCGAAATTGAAGCCTTCGGGAACGTCGATTTTGAAATTCTTTTTGAAATCCTCATAGGAGGAAAACTCGGTTTTACAGAAACGGTCGATCAACAAAGCCTTGGTACCTCTTTTCCGGGAATCAGATCACGATCACAAGGATCCTGGCGCGTTCCCCCACCGCCGACATGGCGTGAGGATGTTCGGAGCTGAAATAGAGGGAATCTCCCTCGTTGATGACGATCTCGTGATCGTCGATGTAGAAGACGAAGCTTCCCTCCACGCAGTAGTGGAATTCCTGACCGTGATGGGAATTGGGGTGGAGCTCGCTCTTTTCTTTGTGATCCACGGTCACCAGGAGGGGTTCCACCTTGCGGTTGGCAAAGTCGTAAGCCAGATTCTTGTAATTATAGTCCTTCGTTCGCTCCACGCTGATGCCGCGGTTCTTGCGGACCACCGAATAGACCGTCAGCTTGGCCGCTTCCCCGGTGAGAAGCTCGGTGACGCCGATCTTATAGTACTCCGCGATCTCGCAGAGCACGCTGATGGGGATGTCCACCGTGCCGGTCTCGATCTTTTCGTACTCTTCCCGGCTGATGGTAAGCTGTTCGGCAAGCTCCTCGGTGGATACGTCCGAAAGATCCCGGATCTCCCGCAGGCGTCTTGCGATTTCCCGAATGTTCTCGTTCACGTTACGCGTTCTCCTTTCTCTTTTCCGGAGCTTTCTTCTTCCGGCCCGAAAGCATGCGCACTTCTTCCTCGGTGAGGAATCTCCATCCTCCGGTCCGGATCCCCGCCACGGTGACGCCGCCGACGGCCACGCGCACCAGACGCCTTACCTTCAGGCCGCAGGCCTCGCACATGCGTCTGACCTCCCGGTTGTGCCCTTCGGTAAGGGTCACCAGAATGCGCCCGCCGTCCTCGTACTGATCGCGCACCACCGCGCGCGCCGGGGAGGCGTGAAAGGCAAGACTTCCGTCCTCCTCAAAGAGATCCATTCCCTTGGACATTTCCCGCACCGCGGCCTTCGCGTCCCCGGCGACCGTGACCAGATAGCTCTTTTCCACTCCGTGAGAAGGATGGGAGACGAGGTTGGCCCAGTCGCCGTCGTTGGTGAGAAGCAGAAGTCCTTCGGAATCCATGTCCAGCCTTCCCACCGGGAAAAGCCGGGTGTGGATATCCGAGACCAGCTCGGTGACGTTTTTCCGTCCCTTCTCATCCGAGAGGGTCGTCACGTAACCGCGCGGCTTATATAAGGCGACGTAGGTCTTCTTCGGCCGGTTTTCAAGGCGCTTTCCCCCGACCTCGATCTTGTCGCGTTCGGGATCCGCCGAGGAACCGAGCTCCGCGATCCTGCCGTTGACCTTCACGCGTCCTTCGGCGATCAGCGTCTCCGCCGCCCGCCGGGATACGCCGTGCGCGGCGGCGATCACCTTCTGAAGCCTTTCTTTCATAGTTTTCTCCGTTCTCAGATCGTCTTCAGCCTCCGTCGGAGGCGAGAAGCTCCCGGATCTGCCAGTCTTTGAGCTTCGAGACCTTGTCGTAGACCGTTACGTAGTTTTCGTGTCTGACCCGGTCGATCCTGCCTTCCTCCACCGCGCGTATCACGGCGCAATCTTCTTCCCGGGTATGGGCGCAGTCGTCATACCGGCATTTGCCGAGATAAGGCCGGAATTCCGCGAAGCAGGAGGCGATCTTCTTTTTGTCGTAGAGCATCATCCTGACCGGGTCGACGTGAGAAAAGCCCGGGGTGTCCACCACATATCCGCCCTTCTGATCGGCAAAAAGCTCCACGTGCCGCGTGGTATGTCTTCCCCTTCCGATGCGTTCGCTGATGCGGGAGGTCCTGACGTGAAAATCGGGAAGCGCCAGGTTCAGAAGGCTGGATTTTCCCACGCCAGAGGAACCGGCAAACACCGTGATTCCCTCCCCGACGCTCTTCCGGAAGGCTTCGATCCCCTCCCCGGTCTTCGTGCTGGTCAGATACACGTCGTATCCTGCCCTGCGGTAGATCTCGGCAAGCGGCTCGCCCGGCACGGCGTCGATCTTGTTGACGATCACGGCAGGGGTGATGCCGTTATATTCCGCCGCGGCGATCAGAACGTCCAGAGACAGTCTGTCGGTCACCGGAGGCGCGAGCGACGCCACCACGCAGAGCCGCGTAACGTTCGCCACCGGCGGACGGATCAGGTAGTTTTTGCGGTCCAGAATGCTTTCTATAAGATGCTCGTCACCCTCTGCCTTGCGGAAGGTGACGAGATCTCCGGCGAGGGGAAAACGTCCGTCAAGCCGGAATTTTCCCCTTGCGCGGCAAATATACTGTTTTCCGTCGTCCGAAAGGACCGTCATACGGTCCCCGGTGGATCGGACGATTCTGCCCTTTTTGATCATTATTTGAACTCTTCCACGAAGGCTGTAAACAGATCTTCGTTGATATAAACCTCGAATTTGCAGGATTCGCCCTTCGGCCCCTCGTACTTGGCGGGGATATCGGAGGAGGCGATCGTGACGTTTGCGGCGTACCACACCGTGACGCCATTGGCCTGGATCTTTACCGAGAAGGTCTCCCCTTCGGCGAACTCAGAGGAAAGCGCCTTGGGCTGGAACGAATAGTGAGCCGTGCCGATGGAGGAATCGCCGGAGGAAGACTCGCTTTCGGTCTCACTGGT
>CACYBP010000232.1 GCA_902772625.1 Oscillospiraceae bacterium | reverse complement strand
TATTTCGCCGCGTGGCGGAAATTTGAAAAGGACATGGCCTGGCTCGGAGAGGTGACGCGCGACGAGGACGACGTGCGCACCTGGATGGAGCTTCTCTGAAAGACGCGAAGAACGCAAAAATACCGGTTTCCCGCCGGCAGGACGCCTGCCGGCGGGAAATTTATGCTTATCTCAAAAAACGCATAGATTTCGCCCTTTTCGGCATAGTATAAGGGCGAGGTGACCGATATGTCAAAAATAAAATGGAAGACTTACGCCTTCTGGATCCTTCTTGCCGAGGCCGTGGGCGCTTTGTCGGGATGGCTCACCTGGGAGGGGGCCGCGCGTTACGCCGAAAACGTGATAAAGCCGCCCTTCTCTCCGCCGGGGATCGTTTTCCCGGTGGTCTGGGCGATCCTTTACGCCCTGATGGGGATCGCGGCGGCGCGGGTATGGCTCTCGCCGCCCGGGTCGGAAAGGACCGAAGGGATCGTGCTTTTCGGCACGCAGCTGGCCTTCAACTTTTTCTGGAGCATTTTCTTTTTCAATCTGGAGGCCTTCGGCTTCGCCCTGCTCTGGCTTCTGGCGCTGTGGCTCCTGCTCCTCTGGATGACGCTGATCTTCCGGAAGACCGACCGGACGGCGGCGCTCTTCCAGGTCCCCTATCTCCTTTGGGTGCTCTTTGCGGGCTACCTGAATCTCGGGGTCTGGATCCTGAACCCGTGACAAAAAGGCCGTGCGGAAAAACACCGCACGGCCTTTTCTCTTCGCGTTTCCCGTGATTCCGCCGGAGGGTACTCCCATTCCCGCCGGTTTCCTCTTGAGATGAACCCAGTATACCCCCTCCTGCTGAAGAAATCCTGAAAGAAAGATGCTTTTTCAAAAAAGGAAACGGGGCGCGCCGGGGAAGCGCGCCCCGCGAAGGGGGAAAGCGGAGGGGGGATTTGGGGGGAATCCGCACCCATCGCCTAAAGGAAGGAGGCTGTGTTCAGTTCGGCCGGACGGGGAAAAGCCCGATCCGGTTCCGGCAATCTATCATAAAGGAGAATTCTTAAAAAATCCTTAAAAAACCTGAAAAAAGGAAAGGTGTTTTCAATCGGCCGGGTCGAACACGGCGGTGAAGACGGTGCCTTCGTCTTTCGTGCTTTCGCAGGTCACGTCTCCGCCGGAGAGCAGGACCATCTGCCGGATGATGGGAAGACCGAGGCCGAAGCCCTTCCGGTCGCCCCGGGCCTTGTCGCCGCGGTAAAACCGCTCGAACACGTGGGGAAGATCCCCGGGATCGATGAAGCTTCCGCGGTTCTTCACCGCAAGGACCGCCTTTTTGCGGACCCGTTTCAGGGTCAGAAGGACCTCGCCGCCGTCCGGCTCGTATTTCAGGGCGTTTTCCAGAAGCCCGTCCACGATGCGCGTCACGTGATCGGGATCGGCCGACAGAAAGAGGCCGGGCTCGATCTGGCTTTCCACCGTGATCCCGCGGTCGTAGGCCACCGATTCCATCTGCAGGACCGACTTTTCGGCCGCGGAGGAGAGATCCACCCGCTCCTTTTTCACGGCGCGCTCCACCGATTCCAGCGAGGAAAGGGTCAGCATCTCGTTCACCAGGGTCATCATGCTCTTGGCCGCCTGGTCGGTGCTTTCGATCCAGGGAAGCTCCTCGGAAACCGTGGAGCCCGGGGAAGAGCGCAGGATGCTGTTGTTGGCCAGCACCACCGTGATGGGCGTTTTCAGATCGTGGGAAATGTCGGCGACGAACTGCCTTTCCATCTCCACCGCCTTCTCCATTGGCCGGGCGGCCAGGGAGGAAAGCCACAGGCTGATCAGGAAGAAAAGCCCCATGGAAAGAAGGAAGATCGCCCCGAGTAGCAGAGCGTTTTTCAGGATGCGCGCGGCAAGATAGCTCGAAGAAGCGAAGACCGCCGTGAATCCGTCGCCCCGGGCGCGTTTCCAGTAGAAGAGCTTCAGGGAGGAAAGGGTCCCGAACCCGTCCTTTTCGCCTTCCAGGAGCGCCGCCGCCTCGGAAATCTCCTCGTCGGAGAGATCAAGCTCGTTGGAAAGCACCGAGACGTCTTCCGGTTCGTCGTCTTCGGTCATCAGAACCGTGAAGGAAGCCGCGCTTTCGCCTTCTGACGCGTTCCCGCGCCGCCCGATGCGATCGCCGCCCATATCCTCCGGCGGCAGCTCGCCCGAGGGGGGAACGGGAAGATCGTCGTCGCTTTCCCGCCGGGAGATCCGGAAATCCGGGGAGCTCAGAGGCTCGGCCGCGTGGCTCATGGATTCCTGCAGTGAGGAGCGGTCCCGGTTGCCCATGAAGACGCCCAGGATAAATAGCCCGATCAGGAGCACCGCGCCGACCAGGGCGAGATTGGAGACGACGAACCGTCTCCGGTAACCTTTAAGCATGCTCCTCAACCTCCAGCCGGTAACCAAGCTTCTGGAGATTCCGGATGGAGACCCGGGAGGAAAGATATTTCAGCTTTTTGCGGAGAAAAGAGACGTAGACCTCCACGTTGTTGTCGGTGACGTCGGATTCGCTTCCCCAGACACGGACGATCAGAGTCTCCTTGGTGATCACCGAGGTGGGATTGTAAAGAAAGAGCTTCAGGACCTCGAATTCCCGGTGACTCAGCTGCACCGACTTCTCTCCCGAGGAGAGAAGCGCCGAGGAAAGGTCCAGCGAAAGATCGGCGTAGTCCAGAGTCTCCACCACGACCTCCCCCTTCCGGCGGGTCAGAGCCACCACCCGGGCCAGAAGCTCCTGGGTGTCGAAGGGCTTGGTCATGTAATCGTCGGCGCCGTAGGTCAGACCGGCTACCTTGTCCCGCACGGCGGTGCGCGCGGTCAGCATCAGGATCGGCGTGCCGATCCCCTTGCGCCGGAGAGTCCTGACCACCTCGAACCCGTCCATTTTGGGAAGCATCACGTCCAGGATCAAAAGGTCGTAGGAGGCCGCTTCGGCGTACTCCACCGCGTCGGCGCCGTCGTAGACGGCGTCCACAAAATACCCCTCCTGCTCCAGGATCTTTTTGATGGCGTTGGAAAGGGAATGCTCGTCTTCAACCACAAGGATCTGCATCAGGTCCACCTCGTTATCCGCGCTTCGGGAGAAGCGGCGTCTTTTCCCACAGGATAGCGGATAAGTCTGAAAAAGAACTGAAAATCGTTCAAACTTATTATAACCGATTCGTTTACAGAGGTCAAGAAAAAGATTGCGGGATTCTGCCGCCTTTTTTTTATCTGGCCCGACCGGCTGCGCGTCCTATCCCGGGAGAAGAAGCGCGGCGTGCTTCAGAGAGCCCCGGCAAAAAGCCCGGAACGGCGACCGTTCCGGGCTTTATCCCGCCTCTCCGGGAAGAGGGGAGGCCGCGTCGGAAAAGGGAAGAGAGAGCGGGCTTCGGGGATCCTTTTCGGCCCCGGCGAGAAATTCTGTCATATGGGTGCGGTAACGAAG
>CACYBP010000231.1 GCA_902772625.1 Oscillospiraceae bacterium | reverse complement strand
TTTTTGGAATAGATGTCCTTTTTCAGCCTTTTCAGAAGCTCCAGCGCGGTGCCCTCGGTGGCCTTGATCAGGACGTTCCCGGAGAATCCGTCGGAAACCACCAGATCGTATTTCCCCGAAAGGAGATCCCGGCTTTCCATGTTGCCGACGAACCGGATCCCAGGCGTCCCGGCAAGAAGGCGGCAGCCCTCCTTGTGCAGGTCGTCGCCCTTTTCGCTTTCGACCCCCACGTTCAGGAGCGCCACCCGGGGATCCTTCACGCCGCAGACCGCCGAAAGATACTCGGACCCGAGAATGGCGAATTCCCGGAGCTGAGACGGGAGGATATCCATATTGGCCCCGCTGTCGCAGACCCCCACGATCCCGCCCTGCATGGTGGGAAGCAGGGGGCAGAAGGCCGGCCGTCTGATCCCCCGGAGCCTTCCGATCCTGAGGGTGGCCGCCGCCACCAGGGCGCCGGTGGCGCCGGTGGAAATCAGGGCGGAAACCTCCGGATCCTCCCGGAGGAGCCGGATCGCCCGGATCATGGAGCTGTCCTTTTTCAGGCGGATGGCGTCGGTGGGCTTGTCCTCGCCGGTGATGACGCCCGGGGCGTGGATCACCTCGATCCGGTCCATGGGCGCGCCGAGCTCCCGGAGGAGCGGCGCGACCGTTTCCTCATCCCCGGTGAAGACGGTTTTGAGGTCCGCGTGCTTTTTCATGGCGAGGAGCGCGCCTTCCACGTTGGCCCGGGGGCTCTTGTCGCCTCCCGCGGTGTCCATGACGATCTTCATTCCTCTGTTCCCTCCCCGAGGCTTTTCACGTAGGAGCGGCGGCGCTTGTGCCTTACCTGGCGGAAGCGCTTCCACTGGTTCTGGATGGCGTGGTTCGTTTCCAGATTGAGGTTGGTCTCGGCGTATTCGATCCCGTCCTCCCGGAGCATGCGCAGAAGCTCGGCGGAGATGGCGGTGGACACGCCGCGGTTCATGTATTCCGGCGCCACGGCGATCAGACCCAGATCCAGGATCTTCGGCTTTTTGATGGCCTTCAGGAGGCGGATCAGGGCAAGGGGCGTCAGCCGGCCGCCCGAGGGCTGCACCGCCCGGGCGATGGAGGGGAAGCAGATGCCGAGACACACCAGCTTTTCGTTTTCATCCAGGATCACCGCCACGTGCTCCAGATCCACGATCAGGAGGAAGTTGGAGATGATCAGCTTTTTCATCCCCTCGGTGAAGGGGACGGTGCCGTAAAGATCTTTGTACGCCTCGTCCAGAAGGGCGAAGAACTCGTCGCCGTACCGGCGGATGAAATCCCGGACGCTTTTCGCCTTGCCGAAGTGCAGGCGGTAGCGGTTCAGGATGAAATCGGTCATCTTTTTCAGGCTGCCGTCGTCGTCCTCCGGGGCGTAAAGCTTGCTTTCCAGCCAGTCGACCTCCTTCCGGTAGCCGCAGGCCTCCACAAGGCGGGGATAATAATCGGCGTTATACTGCTCCTCAAAAGTGGAAAGCTGGTCGAAGCCCTCCACCAGAAGCCCCTCGCGTTCCAGATCGGAAAAGCCCAGGGGGCCCACCACGGTGTCCATGCCCTTTTCCCGGGCCCAGGTCTCCACCGCGCCGAAGAGGGCCGAGGCCACCTCCTGATCGTCGATCGAATCGAAGCGGGTGAAGCGCACGCGCTTTTCGCCGGTCTTCTCGTTGGACGCCTTCTGCAGGATCCCGGAGATCCTTCCCACGATCTTTCCGTCCCGGTAGGCGTTATAATAGACCGCCTCGCAGGTGTCGTAATAGAGATAATCGGGGCGGAACAGCTTCTTTTCGTCGCCGTAGAGGGGCGGCACGAAGTACGGATTGTCTTTATAAAGCTTCAGGGGAAACTCGATGAATTCCTTTTGCTCTTTAGGGGTCTTGACCTCTCTGACGGTCACCATCCGGATCCCTCCCTCGTTTTTTCAGTCCGTCCGGTGCTCTTACCGGTGGATCGCGTGGAAGCTGATACCCACGCCGTTGGGGCCGCAATGGCTGCCCGCGGTGGGATTGACCAGGGTCTTTTCCACCCGGAGCGAATCCCCGTAGCGCTTTTTCAGCTCTTCGATCACCTGATCGGCCACGTCCTCCATATCCGAATGACCCACGATCACCCGGTGATCGGCGACGTGGTCGCCGAGCTCGTCCACGATGCCGACGAGCCTTGCCATGGCCTTGGCGCGGCCCTTTTCCTTGCCCACGCTGACCATCTTTCCTTCGGCGTTCATGTGGATGATGGGCCGGATCCCCAGAAGGGTCCCCATGGTGCCGGCGATGCCCGACACGCGGCCGCTGTGGCGGAAGAATTTCAGATCGTCCACAAAGAAATAGACCGCGAACCGGTCCACCTCCTCTTTCGCCCAGGCCAGGATCTCCTCCGCGGTCTTGCCGGCCTTATAGAGATCGCCCGCCTCCTTGACGATGTTGAGGCTTCCGATGGTGATGCCCTTGGTGTCGATCTCATAGAAGGCTCTTTCGGGATACTTTTCCTTCAGAGCGGCCACCGCCTCGTCCATGGCGTCGAAGGTCGCGGTCATGGCGCGGGAGAAATGCACGTAGAGGATATCGTCTCCCTCGGCAAAGACCGGCTCGAAGTACTTTTTGTACTGCTCGACGCTGATGGCGCTGGTGGTGGGGAGCACCCCGCCGCGCAGCTTTTCATAGAAGGCGTGGGCGTCGAACTCCTCGAAATCCACGTAGGGGTAGGTGGTCACGCCGTCGATGCTGTAGGGCATGCTGATGAGGCGGTAGCCGTATTCCTTCGCCTCGGACGGGGTGATGTCGGTATCGGTGTCGGTGAAAAGCACGAGCATGATCTTTCTCTCCTTTATCTGATTGAATCTGATTGAATCTTTGTCATTCCAGGATCAGGATGTAATCGTATAAGGGCTGGCCGCCGTCGACGGTGATGACCTCGGTGCGTTTATAGGCCGCCCTGAGTCCGTCGGTCACGCGCCGGGTCTCCTCCTCGGGCGCGTCGAGCCCGCAAAGCAGAAGCAGGATGTCGTAGTTTTCGGCGTGCAGAGCCTCGGCAAGACGCAGCGCGGCCTTTTCCCGGTTCGCGTCGTCCACGTAGATCACGTCGTCCGAAAAGCCGATGAAATCGCCCTTCTTCACCCCGACCCCGTTCATCTCCGCGGCGCGGGACGCCCGGGACACCACGCCGGTGACGACGCCGCCGATGACCTCCTTCATCTCCTCCAGGATCGCGTCGGTGTCCCCCGAGGAGGTGTCCAGCATGGAGATCGCGGCGTACCCTTCGCCCACGGTGCGGCTTTCCACCACGCGCACGTCGCTTTCTTCGAAGAGTCCGGCGGCCTGGCGCGCGGTGAGGATGACGTTGCCGTTGTTGGGGAAGACCAGAACGGTCTCGGCGTTGGTCCTCCGGAAGGCCTCCACGAAGGCCTCCGCCGAGGGGTTCATGCTCTGTCCGCCCTCCACCACCTCGTCACAGCCCAATTCCAGGAAGGTCTTTTTGAGTCCCTCCCCCGAGGCCACGGCCACGATGCCGTAGGGCTTTTTCGCCCGTTTGACCTCAAACCGGTTCTCCACGCGGCTTTCGCTGTGCTGCAGGGTCATATTTTCGATCTTCAGGGTCAGGTATTCGCCGTAAAGCTGGAAATGATTCAGGATCTCCCCGGGGGTCTTCGTGTGAACGTGAACCTTCAGGACGCTTCCGTCCCGAAAGACCACCACGGAATCTCCGGCTTTTTCCAGCCATGCCCGTTCCTTTTCCAGGGGGAAATCCTCCGGATCGCCCTTCTTTTTCTGAAGTCTGAGCAGAAATTCGGTGCAGTAGCCGAAGGTCAGCTCGCTTTCCTCGGTAAAGAGCGAAAGATCGGGGCCCTTTTTCGCCGCGGGAGCCGCGGCGGCTCTCTCTCCCTCGATCCAGTCGCCGGTGAGGGCCTTTTTCATGCCCTCGGCGATGTAATAAAAACCCGCGCCGCCGCTGTCCACCACGCCGGCCTCCTTCAGGACGGCCAGCTGGTCGGGGGTGCGCAGCAGCGCCTCCTCGCATTCCTTCACCAGATCCCGGAAAAAGCTTTCGGGGGTGCTCTCCGCACTCAGGTTCCGGGCGGCCCTTTCAACCCCCTCCCGGTACACCGTGAGGATGGTTCCCTCCACCGGCACGGCCACGGCGCGGTAAGCTTCCTCCAGTCCCGTCTTCATGGCCGCGGCGATCTCGCCGGCTCCGGCCTTTTCAAGGCCCCTGAAGCCCCGGGCGATGCCCGCGAAGATCCGGGAAAGGATCACTCCGGAGTTTCCCCGGGCGCCGAGCAGCATTCCCTGGGCCACGGCCTCCGCCGCCTTCTCCAGCGACGCGCTTCCCGCGGCGCCCGCCCCGGCCTCGCAGGTCATGAACATGTTGTCGCCGGTATCCCCGTCCGGGATGGGAAATACGTTCAGGTCGTTGACGACCTTCCGGTATTCCGCGAGGTTTTCGCTTCCCGCCCGCACCATGCGGGAATAGAGCGCTCCGTCGATCTTGGTCATACGTCTTCTTCACTCCCGACCGTCTTCCGGTCCGTATTCAAAATTGATATAGTATAAAAAGTCGTTTCGGTCTTCCTTCCGGTTCAGATCCCCTGGGCGATCTCCCGGAGGATCTCCCCCGCCCCCGCCCGGACCGAGCCGCGGCGCTGCATGGCCTTCATCCGGTCTCCCAGCGCTCCGTCCCGCACCAGTCTTTCGGCCTTCCGGACCGCGTCGCGCGCGCCCTGGGCCTTCAGCGCCATCTCCCGCCCGGCAAAGAAATCGGCGTTTTTCGCCTCCGCCGTTCCGGGGAGCGCGGGAAGGAGCACCGTCGGGATCCCCGCCAGAGCCGCGCCGGAAGAAAGCACCCCGTCGGGCCTTGCGATCAGGACGTCCCCCGCCGCGAGATACAGCTCGAACCGTTCGGGCACGGCGTTGATCATCACCCGGCTCTCTCCCTGATAACGGGTGGAAAGCTCGTCGCGCTCCTCGCTTTCCCGTCCGGCCATCACCGTGATCCGCGCCTTTTCGGGGAAGCGTTCCAGAAGCTCGTCCAGGATCCGCACGGCGTTTCCCGTGTTCATGCCGTCGGCAAAGAGCAGAAAGACGGTCTCGTCCCGGGGAAGCCAGAGAAAATTGCGCGCCTCGTCCTTTCCCGGCACCGCGGAAAGCCGCTCGGGCAGCGGCGCCCCGCAGGGGACAAGCTTTTCCCGGAGGATCCCCTTTTCGGCCAGATCCTCGGTCATGCTCCAATGGGGCAGAAAATATCCCCCGAGCTCGGACGCGCGGAAGAGCGGGGGAAGCGCGTAATCGCAAAACACGCCGAAGCACGCGGGAAGGGTCTCTCCCCGCCGGAGAAGGGCCGACAGAGCCTCCATCGCGTGAGGGTGGATCGCGAGGATCGCGTCGTATCCGCCATCCCCGATCGCCCTGCCGAAGGCCCCGGCGTACCGGCTCCCGGAAAACAGAAAGGGCAGCGCCAGAGACGAGGATTCGGTCATTTTCTCCACGCGCCGGGAGAGGGCGTTTTTCTTCTTTCCCGTCTCCCCCTGGAAGGAAGAGAGATCGGCGGTGAATACTTCGTGTCCCGCCTTTTCGGCCTCTTCCCGGAGAGCTCTGGCCGCGATGGTCTGTCCGGTCCCGGACTCGTATCCCAAAATCAGAAGCTTCATCCCGCTTTTTCCCCCCTTTCCCGCCCCGTATCGGGCGGATCCTTGACTTTTGCCTCACATGTGTATTATAATGGTTTCGGGAAAAAGTGCAAGCGACAGCTTTCTTTCCGGGCGGCACGTCCGCCACGCTTTTGCCTCATCGCGGGGCATAAGCAACAGTTTTCGTCAAATTCGTGGTATAAGGAGGCCTTCTCATGCAGGAAAAAGCGAAGCCGGCGGATCCCCGGGTCAGGCGCACCAAGCGCGCCATCCGCAACGCTCTGGCCGCGCTTCTGGCCGAACGGGATCTCAACGAGATCACCATCCGCGACGTGGCCGCGCAGGCCGGGATCAACCGCAAGACCTTCTATAATTATTACAGCGGCATCCATCAGGTGATGGACGAGATCGAAAACGAGGTGGTCGCCATGACCGAAGCGGTCTTCGGCGATCTGGATCTCCGGCGGGAGATGGAGAACCCCTACGCGATCTTCCAGAAGATCACCGCCATCATCAACACCGACATGGATTTTTACGGTCACCTTCTGTCCATGACCGAGAACGCGGGGCTTTCGGCAAAGCTGGTGGCCCTTCTGAAGGAAAAGGCGCGGGAAGCGCTCGCCCCGCAGCTGGCGCTGGACGGGGACCGGGTGAACGTGATCCTGGATTATTCGCTTTCAGGGCTGATCGGGGTGTACCAGAGCTGGTTCAACTCCGACCGGCGGACCCCGGTGGAGGAGATCTCCCGCACGGTCAGCGATCTCTTTTTCCGCGGCTTCAACGTCTTTCTGGAGGAACAGGAGGGCCGCGTCTGAGACCGGCTTTCAAGAATTCTGCGAAGGTGTTTCGACATGCGAGAATGGGCATTGTTTCCCGATCCGGTTTTCTACAGCGGTCTTTTCATCCGGAAGATCATGCTCTGCCGGAGGGAAAGCGGAGAAACCTGCGTTTTTCTGTATCCCGGGGAGGGGGACGTGATCTCTTCCTTCGACGAACGGTATCCCTCTCTATGCGACGCGCTGGACGTCTGGGATTCACGGAAACACACCGCGTGGCTCCTTCTCGACGATCCTCTTCCGGGGTGTCAGGAGGACGCTTTTCTCCCCCTTCGCGTCAAGGGAAGGAACGAAGGGAAGCCCGAATGGGGACGCTATGAAGTCCTCCGGGACGGCGAGTGGACGCCTTACAAGGTCTGATCCCCCGGTTTTCTCCGTTCCCTTTTTCAGCCGTACCGCGTCATAAAACAGACTGATTCCCCAGTCTGTTTTTTTCTTCCCGGGCTCTGCCTTTTCTCATCACACCGGCGCGGGGTGAAATCCCCTTTATGACGGTCCCTTCTTCCGGCGGGGCTCTTTTTGCGGCCGAAAGGCTTGACAAACCCCGCTCTTTCCGGGCATAATAGAAAAAAAGAAGGCGGCCCGCCTCCGGCGGAGAAAGCCGCTTTCCCCATGCCAAACGTTTCCGGGAAAGGACGGTAAGTCGGCCATGATCCCCGCCTTGAAAAAAGAGCTTTCCTTCCGGAAGGACGGCACCTTCCGCATCCTGATGATCTCGGATTTCCACGGGCACGACCGCTCGGGCCCCCAGCTCAAGGAGGGGATCGACGCCCTGGTGGACGGGACCGATCCGGATCTGGTGCTTTTGGGCGGCGACCAGCTGGGCGCCGACTCCCCCGAAAGGCTCTATAACTACCTTCGCCACACCCTTTCCCATCTGACCGAGCGCGATATCCCCTGGGCTCACGTCTACGGCAACCACGACCGGGAGCAGCCCATGACCCTTTCGGAGCAGGAAAAAGTCTACGAGGAATTTCCCCTCTGTCTTTCCTCCGCCGGGCCGGAGGAGGTGAGTGGGGTGGGGAATTACGTTCTGCCGGTCCGCTCCTCCGACGGGGCGCGGATCGCCTGGAATATCTGGGCCATGGATTCCTTCCGGGAATACCCCGATTATCAGGAGGCCTTCGGCCACCCGGAACACCGGTATATCCTCCGCAACTCCTTCGGGAGCGGCAGCGTGCAGGCCTCGGCGATGTTCGATCAGGTGGTCTGGTATTACGAGACGTCGAAGGCCATGGAAAAGGAGCTGGGATATAAGATCCCGGCCATCATGTACATGCACGTCCCCATCATGGAAATGCTTCTGATCCAGAAAAACCCCCTGGCCTGCCATATGATCGGCGAACAGAGGGAGACCATCTGCTGCTCCGAGATGAATAACGGCCTTTTCATGGCCTGCCAGCAGAGGGGCGACGTGAAGGGGATCTTCTTCGGTCACGAGCATCTCAACGATTTTTCGGGCGAGCTCTTCGGCATCACCCTGGCCTACGACAGCGCCGTGGGGTACGACATGACCTGCGAAGACGATATCCGCGGCGGCCGGGAGATCGTCCTTTTTGAAAAGGACGGGACCTTCACCACCCGGCACATCAAGCTTTTATCGCTTCTCGGCGACCGCGCGAGAAGGCGGTATCCGAAAAGGCGGTCGGACCTCTGACCGTTCAAAAAAGCAAAGGAGGAAGAAGTCATGTTCCGCACCGTACACATCGACCGCGAGGGAAAGCTTCTTGCGGACGTTTCGGAATACGCCGCCAGACACGACGTGATCTATCTCTCCCCCGCCCGGAGAGCGCTTGACGGCCTTCCCCTGGGCACCGGGAGCATGGGCGGCCTGGTTTACCACACCGACCGCGCCCTTTGCCAGCGCGTCTGCCGGACCGACTCCTTCGATCACGCCCGGAAGGAGGGGCGCTTCGGCGCCTGGGCCCACGAATGGGAGGAAGAGACCACGGCGCTCGCCTCCTGCGGCCTGGTGCGGATCGAGGACGGCGCGCCTTCCTTCGCCTGGGAGTATCTCCAGGATTACCGGATGCATCTCGATCTCGGCAAGGCCGAGATCCGGGCGGAAGCCTCTTCTCCCCTGTCCTCCTTCCGGGCCCGGGGCTTCGGAAGCCGGGAAAGCGGGTGCTTATGCTGGGAGGTCTCCTTCGCCTCCCCCGAGCCTCTGGAGCGGCGGGTCGTTCTGGAGCGATACGGGACCCGGGGCTTTTTCCACGCCTATGAGACGGTCTCCCGCGATCCCGGGCGCAGACTTTCGGGGATCTCCTCCCGCGCGCTCGACGGGGCGATGCTGATCACCCAGCGCCTTTCGGGCACGGTCTTCACCACCGCCGTGCGGGTGGAAGGCCCGGGCGCCGTCGTCCGGGTCAAAAACAGCCGGGAACTCGAGACGGTCCTTCCCGCCTCCGACCGGATCTCTTTTCGCGTTCTGATCGCCACGGCCCTTTCACACGGGGAGGAAGACACCGAAAAAGAGGCGCTGGAAAAGCTCTCCGCCGCCTCGGAGGCTGGATTCGACGCGCTCCGCGCGGCGCATCGCGCCCGGTGGAAGGAGCTTTGGAACCGGTCGTTTCTTTCGGTCGGGGACGAATTCGCCGAATTCCTCTGGTATCTGAACCGGTATCAATTCGCCTCGGCGGGCTTCGGCGCCTTCCCGCCCTCGGTGTTCGGATCTCTCTGGACCGCCTTCGGCGACGCGCGGAACTGGGGACACTTTTATCACTGGAACGACCAGATGCAGTTCTGGCCGGTGGACGCCTGGGACGAAGGCGAGCTTGCCGAAAGCTATTTCGCCTTCAGACGCAAGATGCTTCCCAAGGCCAGAGCCGACGCAAAGGCGCTTTTCGGCATAGACGGCGCGTGGTTTTCGGATATTGCCTCGGCGGAGGGCGATCAGGCCGTGGAGCCCGACACCGCCCGGAACATGACCTGCGGATCGATGATCGCGCTTTCGGCCTGGCGGCATTACCGGCATTATCCTGACCGGGAGTTTCTTCTGGAGACCGCGCTCCCCCTGATGAAGGCCGCGGCCGACGCGTGGCGGGGCCTTCTTGCCCCGGGGGAGGACGGGCGGCTTCATCTCCGGGACGTCACCGCACTGGAGGGATATCTGATGCTTTCGGACACCCTCACCGACTGGGCGATGATCCGCGCGCTTTTCAAGGCTCTGCTCTCGCTTCCCCCGGAGGCCGGGCTTTCCGGGGAGGAAAGGGAGGCCTTCGAAGCGCTTCTGGAAAAGCTCTACGAGCCTCCCACCGTCGAAAAGGAGGGCAAGACCCTCTTCGCCTACGGCCGGAGAGCCGACGGAAGCCCCGTCGTCGACGCGGAATATCCCGAAAGCGGGATGGGGGTCGGCCCCGTGGGCGCCCTCATGCCGGTGTTCCCGGCCTCGCTTTACGGACTCGGGAGCGAAGAGGATCCCTGGAGCGGGATCGCGCGGGAATCGGCCGCGGCGCTCAAGGCGCACCGCTCCACGGTGGGATGGGATCCCGCGGGGATCGTCTTCGCCCGGATGGGATTCCGGGAAGAGACCCGGGATTTCATCCGGGACGCCCTGGAAAAATACGTGATCTTCCCCTCCGGCCTGACCCATTACAACCCGGGCGAGCTGGAGTCCCCCTATTTTCCCCGCATGATCAGCCCGGAAAGTCAAAGCACCCCCTGGGACGAGCTTCACGAAAAGGACCGGGGCGAGCGGGTCAGACTGGACCCCGTGCGGTTCGCGCATTTCTATTCCGAGCCCATGGGCGTGCTCTCCGCGGCTCTGAACGAAAGCCTTCTTCAGTCCCACGCCGGGCACGTGCGGGTGTTCCCCGCCGCCGGAGACGGGCTTTTCCGGCTCCACGCCGAGGGGGATTTCATGGTGACCGCCGAAAAAAAGGACGGCCGGGTCCTTTACGTCGCGGCCGAAAGCCGCCGGGGCGGGCTTTTCACGCTCCAAAGCCCCTTCTCCTCCGCGGAGACCGTGCGTTCCGGGCGGGAGGAGATCCCCTTCACGTCTGAAACGCGGGCGGGCGAGCGCTTTCTTTCCTTCCCCACCGAGGCCGGAAGGACCTATCTGATCTTCTCCCGGGATCTCCATATCGACGGGAGCTATCCGACCCGGGTCCCCCTCTCCCCCGCCTGTGGGCCGAAGACCTTCGGCAAGCGCACGGTGGGCCTCCCGCGGGATTTTTGAGGAGGCGCGGAAAGATGAATCTTTCGGTCATTTTTGAAGAGAAGCCCGAACGCTGGGGCTTCCGGGGAGATCCGTATTTTTGGGATCACCTGAAAAAGCGTGCGGAGACTATGGAGCTTCTTTCCCCCGGCGGGCTGGAAGAAGGGATCCGGGCGGAATACCTTTCGCTTGCGAATAAGCCCCTGACAGGCGAATACGGCGATTATGCCGTCATCAAAGCCTTCGCGCACGGAGGCATGAGCTCCGGCGGCGTCGACAACGAATGGTGGACCGAAACCGGCATCCCGCTTTTGAAAAGCAGGCTGGCCGCCCTGTGACGGCCGCCCCGCCTCCGGGCTCCGTCTTCGCCGGGCGCGGTCCGTCCCGGCGCGGGGCCGGATCTCTCCGCAGCCTCCCTAATAAGCGAAACAGGCGTGAGACCTCTCACGCCTGTTACTTTTGTTTTGTCACGTCCGGATCGGTTTTTCAGGGAAAGCTTATGCTCCCGGCGGCGCCTTATTCCGCCCGGCAGAGGCCCGGCGCGTCCGAAAGGACTTTTTTCGCGAGGTTTTCCGGGGTGATCCTTTCCCCGTTGGCGGTGACGTTTTTGAAGAGGACGTCCATCCGGTTTCCCTCCCCGGCGTTTATCATGCACTGGGATTCCATCTTCGCCCAGTAGGTCACGTTCTCAAAGACCACGCCCAGAGCCTCGCTTCCCGCGATCTCCGGGGAATAGACCACGCAGTTCACGGCTCTCCCCGCGTCGTACCAGACCTCGATGTCCCGGAAGAGGATGTTTTCGATCTTCCCCGTCCCGGTCTCCCGGATGACCACCAGAGACCCGATCCGGTCGTTGTCCCAGATCGCGTCGCGCCAGATCACGAAGCTCTTCTCAAAGGTCACGTCGGAGATATCGCCCATCACCTCTCCGGTGACGCCGTAGCAGCGCGCCTTGCTGCCCCAGGCCTGGCACCGGGTGAAAAGAACGTTTTTCGTCTCCCGGCCGCCGGTGTTTTTCACCTGGAACATATCGTCGCCGGTGCGGGCGAAGGAGTCGGTGACCGTGACCTGCTCCGAGCTGGCCACCGCGAAGGCGTCGCTGTTGGTGCGGAAGCCGAACACGGCGCACCGCCGGATCACCGCGTCGCGGCAGCCCGACACGATCAGCGACCATTCGGCCGCGTTGACCACGATCAGATCCTCCACCAGAATATCCTCGCAGGCGGCGAAGGTCGGGCCGCACCGCTCGTGCCAGTCCATGCCGGTCATGTCGATAGTGCCCCGCCCCAGAAGGCGAAGCCCCTTTTTCTGAAAGGCGGCCATCACCGGGAAACGCGTGACGCCCGAGGCTTCGTATTCCGGATCGCGCTCCTCGCGCTTTCCCGCGATATCCTCGTCGGAATCCATGTCGAAGGTATGCTTCGGCAAAAGCACCGCGCCGCTTTTCAGATAAAACACCACGTCGTCTTCGTCCCAGAGCTCGTAGGTGATCTCGTGAAGCCCCGGCTCGAAGACGCGCACCTTGTCCTCGCCCCGGGTTTCCCGGAGCCTTGCGATCTCCTCTTCCTCGTCGGCGTAGGGGCGCACGAAGAGCGTGAAGGCGCTCTCCTGATCGTCGTGAAAGAGCAGGGTATAGGTCCCGAAGCCGGTCAGCGTGATCTCCGCCGCGCCGTCCTTCAGCTCCACCCGCGCCTTTTCATCAGAGGAGAAAAGATGCGGTTCGGAAAGATCGGTCCCGGAAAGCCCCGTGAGAATGAAGACAGCCTCTTTTTCCTTCCCGAAGGCCAGATCGACCGAGGCGAAGGAGTGAAGCGCTCCCCTGTTCCCGGTGGCGATATACACCGGTGCGGCGTAGACCGGCACCTCGACCCCCTCCGCCGTGAGGGAGAAATACGGGGAATGAACGAGGCTCGTCCCCTCCTGATGCTTCATGCCCGCGTATCCCGATTTCACCGTGCGCCGGAGAAGCTCCGAAAGCGCCTCTCCGCCGTCAGACGCCGGGAGCGGATACAAGACCTCCTCGGGATAGGTGAATGCTGAAAGCAGGAACTCTTTCGATTCCCGGGCCGCCATACCGGTCCCCTCCTTTTCTTCTCCCGCCGCCTTTTCCTGCCCGCATCCGGGGAACAGAAGAAAAAACAGCGCCGCCGCCAGAAGCAGCGAAACCGTCCTTTTTATCATGATCCTCTCCTCCCGGGGATCTCACCGGAGTAAAAAACGCCGCCGCGGCTCGTTCCCGAAGGAAGGGCGCGGCGGCGTAAAATCGCGATCAATAGAAGGTTGCCACCGGATCCTCCGGCGCTTCGGCCGGTTCCAGAGCGATCGTCTTCAGGACCGGGCCCTTGCGCCCGCCGTAGACGCGGCACTTTTTCAGGTCGATCTTCGCCGAGAGGCGCACCCAGTCGCCGTTGGCGACCAGGTTCGCGTCGTTTTCGGAGAAGAGCCCGCTGAAGGTGGTGTCCTGGACGCAGCAGGTCATGATGGGCCTTCCGATGATGAAGCCGCCCTTGGGCAGCTGCGGCCCCAGGCTGACCTGACCCATGAAATGCACGGTCTTTCCCTGATAGGTCTCCATGTTCTCGCCGAGATCCCGGTAGAACAGCGCGTAATCCCGGTCCTCCACCGTGATCACCGGCGCGTTCACGTCGAAGGGCAGGGGATCCTCGATGGTATCGTAGGTGGCCGAGCCGTCGGTCTTTTCGTAGATGATGTTGGCGCGGCGGCTGACGGCGCGCACCAGCTTGTGCAGCGCCATGGTGTCGGTGTCGTCCTCGCACCGGTTGAACACCACCAGGTCGCAGGTGGAAAGCTTATCCACCACCAGGTTTCTCATGTTGGCGTTGTAGACCTCGATGGTGGAGGCGTCGGCCTGCATCATCTCCTGGAAGATATACCAGTCCTCGGGGAGCGCCTCGAAGAGCTGATTACCCAGCCACATGCCGTTGTATTCGATCATGACGCGGTTGGCGTTGTGCTTGCGCCGGAGCGCCTCGAGCTTGTCGGGGTTCAGCCAGCGTTCGTTTTCCAGCACCTCCACGAACACGTCGGGGGAGGCGAATCCGGAGGGATCAAGCTCCTCCTCGCCCTCTTCGCACAGGAGCACCAGCGTGCGCTCGCCGCCCTTGTCGAAGAAATTCCTGTCAGAAAGCGCTTCCTGCAGGAAGCGGGTCTTTCCCGCCTCCAGAAAGCCGGTAAACAGATATACGGGTACTTCCATATCGGTTCCTTTCCAGAGCGATGGCCTTTTTACTCAGCCGGAGTGAAAAGCGCCTTCAGGCTCTTCCGGTCGAGATCGGTGCCGATGACACAGAGCTTGCCGGTGACGTCGGCCGAGCCCAGACGCACCTCTTTTTCGCCCGGCACATAGTCGAAGTGGATCCATTCGCCGTTCTGACCCGCCAGGATCCCCTTGGCGCGTAAGATCATGCCGAAGCGGCCGGTCATCAGCTCGTCCAGGCAATCCTCCACGAAGCCCTCGGTGAAACGGGCCGCGGTCTCGATTCCCCAGCTGGTGAACACCTCGTCGGCGTCGTGGTCATCGTCGTGATGATGGTGATGATGCTCGTGCTCGTCGTCATCGTCGTCGTGATGGTGGTGATGGTGATGCTCGTGCTCATCCTCGTCATCGTCGTCGTGATGATGATGGCATTCGCACTCCGGATCGTCGCACTCCTCGCCGTCCTCGTGATGGTGGTGGTGATGCTCGTGCTCGTCCTCGTCCTCGTCGTCGTGATGATGGTGGCATTCGCACTCCGGATCGTCGCACTCCTCGCCGTCCTCGTGATGATGGTGATGGTGATGATGGGCGTCCTTTTTCTTCTGTTCCTCGAGAAGATGCTCCAGCTCGGCCTCCAGGGTGTTCTTCTTCTCCATGGTCTCCAGGATGGCCTTGCCGTCCAACTCGTCCCAGGGAGTGGTGATCAGGGACGCGCTCTGATTCAGGGCGCGCACCAGCTCCACCGCGTCGGCAAGCTTGTCGGCGCGCAGTCCCGCCGTGCGGGAGAAGACGATGGAGGAGGCGAATTCGATCTGATTCTGATAGAATTCGGCGAAGTTTTTCATATACATCTTGCACTTGGACGCGTCGATCACGGTGGTGAAGGCGTTCAGCACGAGGTTTTCCACCCCGGCGTCCTGCACGGCGCGGATGACGTCGGAGAGCTTGCCGACGCCCGAGGGCTCGATCACGATGCGGTCGGGATGATACTCCTCCTCGACCTTCTTCAGCGCCTCGCCGAAGTCGCCCACCAGGCTGCAGCAGATGCACCCGGAGTTCATCTCGGTGATCTGGATCCCGGCCTCCTTCAGAAAGCCGCCGTCGATGCCGATCTTGCCGAACTCGTTTTCGATCACCACGATCATTTCGCCCTTGTAGGCTTCTTTGATGAGCTTTTTGATCAGGGTCGTCTTGCCCGCTCCCAGAAAGCCCGAGAATATATCTACTTTAGTCATTCGTTTCCCTCCTGAAGATACTTCTTTCAAACGAGTATTATACCATATTCTCTCCGGTTTCGCAACCCCTCTTCCCGGCTTTTCCGGCTTCCCGAAATCCTCTTGCCTTTTCCCCGCTTATGGTTTATGATAGACGGCAGAAAGGCGCGCATTTTGTCAGATCGCGTCGAAATGCCGGTTTTCCGCCCGTTTTCAGGCGGTCCCGGGGAAAAGAGGCTGCCATGCAAGCCGTAAAAAAGAGCCGTCCCGCCTCCTTCGCGGCGGTTTTCGCCGTCTATCTTCTCGCTTTTCTTCTCGGGCTTTTCCTCTATCACGCCTTTCCCCTCGCCCCTTTCCTCCGGCTTCTCATCGCCGACGCCGGGGCGACGGTGCTGACCTTTCTTTTCAGCGTGCTTTTTCACAACGCCTCGGTCTACGACCCCTACTGGAGCGCGGCGCCCCCGGCGATCCTTCTCGCGCTTCTCCCCGGCAAGGCGCTTACGCCCCTGCGGGCGGTGCTTCTGGCTCTGGTCCTCTTCTGGGGCGTGCGGCTGACGGCAAACTGGGCGGTCAATTTCCGGAATCTGGAAAGCGAGGACTGGCGCTACCGGATGCTCCGGGAAAAGACCGGCCGGCTCTACCCCGCGGTCAACTTCTTCGGGATCCATCTGGTGCCCACCCTGATCGTCTATCTCTGCGTCCTCCCCGCCGCCGCGGCCTTTTGGGAGGAGAGCGCCTGGACCGCGCTTTCGCTTCCCTTCGCGCTTCTTTCCTTCGGCGCGGTGTTTCTGGAATTGATCCCCGATCTTCAGATGCGCCGCCACAGGAGGGAACATCCGGGCGAGCTGATCCGGACCGGGCTTTGGAAATACGCCCGTCACCCGAACTATCTCGGGGAGATCCTCTTCTGGTGGGGGATCGCCCTTGCCGTCCTTCCTGCCTTTCCCGGCCGGTGGGAATTCCTCTCCGGCGCCGCGGTCAACACCCTGCTTTTTCTCTTTGTCAGCATCCCCATGGCCGAGGACCGGCAGAGCCGGAAGCCGGGATACGCGGCCTATAAGCGCGAAACGC
>CACYBP010000230.1 GCA_902772625.1 Oscillospiraceae bacterium | reverse complement strand
GCGGCCAGGGTCTCCTCCCCGATCTCCTCCCCCGCGAGATACCTTTCCAGAAGCGCGTCGTCAAGGCTGACCAGCGCCTCGAAAACGCCCTGATCGGCAAGGGAAAGCGGGCGGATCGCAAGCTCCGGCCCTCCTTCGGAAAGGGCTTCGGAAAGCGGCAGAAGGTTCGGGGCAAGCTTTTCCCGGATCTCCTTCAGCACATCCCCGCTCGCGCTTCCGGGACGGTCGAGCTTGTTGAGGAAAAACACCACCGGCGTGCCGGTCTCCCGGAGCGCGTCGTAAAGGATCTCGGTCTGGGCGCCGGGTCCGTCGGGCGCCGAGACGATCAGCACCCCGAGATCCAGCACCGCAAGCGACCGTTCCACCTCCGAGGCGAAATCCACGTGCCCCGGCGTGTCGATCAGATTGAGTCTGGTCCCGCGCCAGGTAAGCGAGGCCGAGGCCGCCTTGACCGAGATCCCGCGGTCTCTTTCCACCTGCATAGTGTCGGTCCGGGTGGTGCCGCGGTCGACCTCGCCCCGGGTGCGCACGGCGCCCGCGGTGAATAAAAGCGCCTCGGTCAGGGTGGTCTTGCCCGCGTCCACGTGGGCAAGCAGGCCGATGTTCACGGTTTTCATCTTTCGTCGCTTCATTCCTTTTTCGTTTTTTCTCAGTATACTCCCCGCCGCGCTCCTTTGCAAGAGAAAAGGGGCCGCGCCGCCGCTTTTCCCCTTGCGCTTTCGGTCGGATTTTGTTATACTGAGACCCGATCAAGTTTGGGGAGGTACGGCCGTGAAGCTTTTGGAGGATCGGATCAGAAAAGAAGGCAAGGTGCGTCAGGGAGGCGTCCTGAAGGTGGACAGCTTTCTCAATCACCAGATGGACGTGGCGCTTTTCCGGGAAATGGCCCTGGAATGGAAAAGACTTTTCGCGGGCGAGGAGATCACCAAGATCCTGACCATCGAGGCCAGCGGCATCGCCATCGCCGCCGTCGCCGCCGAGGTGTTCGGATGCCGGGTGCTGTTCGCCAAGAAGACCAAGACCAAAAACATCGCGGGCGAGGTCTATTCCACCCGGGTGGAATCCTTCACCCACGGCAATATCTACGACGTGATCGTCTCCAAAGAGTACCTTCTGCCCACCGACAGGGTGCTGATCATCGACGATTTTCTGGCCAACGGCGCGGCGCTGGAGGGGCTTTGCGACCTGGTCAGACAGGCCGGCGCCACTCTGGTCGGCGCGGGGATCGCCATTGAAAAGGCCTTCCAGCCCGGCGGGAAGACGCTGCGGGAAAAGGGGCTCCGGATCGAATCTCTGGCCCGCGTCGCCTCCATGGACGAGGAAACCGGCGTGGTCTTCGCCGATTGAAAAAAAGCAAAAAACATCCGCCGTTTCCGGTCTTTCCGGAAACGGCGGGCTTTTTTCGCCTGAGGCTCAGTCTTTCTTGCGCTTTCTCACGCCGAGGTAGGTGCACCGGCTTTCCCAATGGCTGAAATGATAGTAGATCAGGAACGCCGTGCTGGCCACGATCCAGCCGAAGGGATAACCCATGCCGATCCAGATCATGGTGTTGGCCGTGCGGGAAATGGCGAAGAGATAGATCTGACGGAACACCACGAAGCTTCCCAGCATGATGAGCATGGGCGCTTTGGTGTCCCCCGCGCCGCGCAGGGCGCCGGCGTAGATCTGGTTGACGCAGCAGAGCAAATAGAAGGGCGTCACGAAATGGATGAACAGCGCGCCGTTTTGGATCACGTCGGGATCCTGGCTGAACATGCCGACCAGAGGCTCCGCGAAGGTCATGACCGGGATCATCAGGATCAGGGTGATGACCTCGCTCATGAGAAGAGCCGTCCGCGTCCCCTTTTTGGCCCGGCCGATGTCCCCCGCGCCGAGATTCTGCCCCACGAAGGTGGTGGAGGCCAGGGCGATGCTGGTCAGAGGGAGCATGACGAACTGGTCGATCTTGCCGTAGGAGGACCATCCGGCCATACAGGCCGAACCGAAATAGTTGATATACCCCTGAACGAAGACGTTGGAGAAGGAGGTGATCGCCTGCTGGATCCCGGCGGGAACGCCGAGCGACACGATCCGGCCGATCATGGCCTTGTCAAAGCGGATATCCTTCAGAATCACCCGATAGCTTCCCCTGGCGCGGACGAGGATCACCGTCACCAGGATCGCCGAGAGGAACTGCGCAACGACGGTGGCCACCGCCACCCCCGCGATGCCCATGCGGAAGACGATCACGAAGAGCAGATCCAGCGCCGTGTTGGTCACCGCCGAAAAGATCAGGAAGTAAAGCGGCCTTGTGGAATCCCCCACCGCCCGGAGGATGCCCGAGCCGATGTTATAGAGCATCAGCCCCGAAACCCCGGCGAAGTAGATCCGGAGATAGAGCGTCGCCCCCTCCATCACGTCCTCCGGCGTGGACATCAGCCGGAGCATCCCCGGCACGAAGGCCACGCCCACGACGGTGAACACCGCCGAGAGCACCAGGGTCAGAAACAACGCCGCGTGCACCGCGTCGTGCACTCTCTTTTCATCCTTCGCGCCGTAGGCCTGGGAGACCGCGACGCCGGCTCCGGCCGAAAGGCCGAGGAAAAAGCCGATGAGCGTATTCATGATGGGTCCGGTGCTGCCCACGGCGGCCAGCGCCTGCTTTCCCACGAAGTTGCCCACCACCACCGAATCGACGGTATTATAAAGCTGCTGGAACAGATTTCCGATCATCAGGGGGAAGGCAAAGGAAAGGATGTGCTTCCAGATGCTGCCCCCGGTCATATCGGTGTCCCGTCTTCTCACCAACGAAAACCCTGCGATATTTCTCACCCGATTCCCTATTTTGAAACCAGTATACTCCTTTTGCCCCGAAAAGTACATAGGCGCTATCGACAAAAAAGGCGGATGATTTCGCTTCTCTTTTCCGCCTGGGGCGCTTTTCGTGCATAAAAAAGCCGCGCGGTCCGGAATCCGGGAGCGCGCGGCCGCTCTTCAGTTTACAGGGTTTACAGGAATCAGGTGCGCGGCGGATGGAAGAAGGGAAGCTCCTTCTGCCTCCCCATCAATGCGTGGCGGATCCCCAGGGCCGCGAGCAGCAGAAGCGCCGCCCCGAAAAGCGCAAAGATCAGATCCGACCAGAGTTCCGCCGCCTTCCAGACCAGAGAGAAGATCACCCCGAAGACCGTCCCGGCAAGGGCCGTCGCGAGCTCCGCGGCGAGAAGCCGGAGTCCCTCCCCCGCGTGAAAGCGGACGAAGCCGTTGTTCTTCTTCCAGAGCCAGGCCACCGGCGCGAAAAGCGGGAGATAGGCCGCCGCGGCCCAGTATTTGCCGTTTTCGACCTCCCGGGGATCCACAGTGCGGTTGTTCTCCCGGGTGCGGAATAGCTTTTTGCGGAAGCCCTTCACCTCGCGGCGGAAGTCCCTTTTGGGCGAGGCCGCGCCGCAGGCCGGGCAGATCCCGGTCTCCGGCGCGAGAACCGCGCCGCATTTCGTACAGAGTATCAAAGCCTTCTCCTCCTTTTCCGGAGATCGGCGGTCTCTTTTCGTCCGGGATCAGGCCTTGGGCGAACCGAAGACCTCCCGCCCGGCGTCGCCCGCGGCGCGGTAGAGCCGCTCCTTGGCAAAGGATACGACAGCCGAGATGACCGAGCTTACGACCGAGATCACCATCACGATCGCCACCGACGTGACGATCCTTGACGCAACTTCAGGCGCGATCGGGTAGCCGAAGATCCGCGTCGCGTTGTAAACGATGCCTCTGCCCGCGCCGATCAGGGCCGCCGAGGCCACCGCCGTAAGCGCGCAATAGCCCACCTGGATCCAGCAGAAGACCCTGAGGAAGCCCGTGCGGATCGGAGCGGGGCGTCCCGAAAGGACGTTTTGAAGATCGCCGAAGAAGTACGCCGCCCAGCCGTAGTAGACCGCGGCCAGCACGGCGAAGCCGGTCAGGAACAAAAACACCGGCACCATGGCGATGAAGATCCACGTGGGGAAGCCCGCGGGCGCCATCGATCCGAAGGATTCGGCCATCAGCATGCCGAGGGGGAAAATCATATAGAAGCCCGTCATGAGAAGACAGATTCCCGCTCCGACGGCGGATCCCACGCATTCGATGATCATAAAGATGCGCAGCGTCTTCAGAAGACCGGTTTCCTTGCCGGGAGCCATGCCCTTTCTGGCCTTAGTCAATAAGATCCAGAGGATCACGACCTCCGCGATCACCAGGAGAGACGGACCACCGACGATCGGGAAGTTGACGCGCAGATTTATATCGTTTCCGTTCCGGATCATCTCGGGCAGCGTTGAAAGAGAGGCGACCAGGCTTACCATCCCTGCGACCAGCGAGAAGGCGATCTGTACCGAAAGCAGGATGCACAGAAGCATCATCGTGCCGCTTCCCGCGATCGCGCCGAGTCTTTCCCGGATCTCCCGGAAGGCGGTGAAGCCGTCCTTTTGAG
>CACYBP010000229.1 GCA_902772625.1 Oscillospiraceae bacterium | reverse complement strand
TTATACGGCGTGACGGGAAGCGGAAAGACGCATATCTATATCCGCCTGATCACCGAGGTGCTCCGGGCGGGGAAGCGCGCGCTTCTCCTGGTGCCCGAGATCGCCCTGACCCCGCAGATGATCGAACGCTTTTACGCCGTCTTCGGCGACCGGGTGGCCACTCTGCACAGCGCCCTTTCCGACGGGGAAAGGAAACGGGAGTGGATGCGCATCCGTCAGGGGGAGGCCGACGTGGTGATCGGAACGCGTTCTGCGGTGTTTGCCCCGATCCCGGCTGATAAACTCGGCGTCATCATCATCGACGAGGAGCACGAATCCTCTTATAAATCCGAATCCAGCCCGCGTTATCACGCCCGGGACGTGGCGAAATACCGCGCGGCAAAGGCGGGGATCCTTCTGCTTCTGGGAAGCGCGACCCCGTCCCTGGAAAGCGAATACCTCGCGCAGAAGGGCGAATATGCCCTTTACGAGCTGGAGGAACGCTATAACAACCGGAGCCTTGCGGAGGTCACCGTGGTGGACCGGAAGGACGATCTCAGAGGCGGCAGCGTCAACGCCGTGGGAAGTCTTCTGGCGGAGGAAATCCGGAAAAACAAAGAACGCGGGGAGCAGACCATACTGTTCCTCAACCGGCGGGGGAGAAACCGGAGGCTGATCTGCACCGACTGCGGCTCCTCGGTGGAATGCCCGCACTGCTCCTCGCCCATGAGCTATCACGCGACCTCCCGAAAGCTGCACTGCCATATCTGCGGCTATTCCGCCTCGCCGCCCCTGGCCTGCCCCTCCTGCGGGGAGAGCCATCTGATGCTGGACAAGGCGGGGACGCAGAAGATCGAGGAAGAGATCGAAGAGCTTTGCCCGGGGGCGAGCTATCTGCGCATGGACGCCGACAGCACCGGCACCCGCTTTGCCCACAGCGCCATCCTCCAGAGATTCCGGGAGGAGAAGATCGACGTCCTGATCGGCACACAGATGATCACCAAGGGGCTGGATTTCCCGAACGTGACGCTGGTGGGGGTGCTGGACGCCGATATGTCGCTGTATTCACCCGATTTCCGCGCGGCGGAGAGGACTTTTTCTCTCCTGACGCAGGTGGTGGGACGCTCCGGCCGCGGCGAAAAGAAGGGAAGAGCGGTGATCCAGACCTATTCGCCGAAAAACGCCGTGCTGCTTGCGGCTGAAAGACAGGATTACAAAGGCTTTTACGAAAGCGAGATCGCCATGAGAAGGGCGCTTTTTCTGCCTCCCTTCTCCTCGATCCTGCAATTCCTCCTCTCGGGGGAGGACGAGGGAAGGACCGACCGGGCGGCGCATCGCTTTGCCCGCCGCATCCGGGAGACCCTGGGAAAAGAGCAGACGGTGATCCTCGGTCCGGCTCCGGCCGTCGTCTATAAAGCCAACAACCGCTTCCGCTGGACCATAACGGTGCGCAGCGGCGATCTCAGACCACTGCGGCGGACGGTGGAGGGCCTGCAAAGCGAATTTCTGAAGGAAAGAGAAAACAGGGACGTACTTCTCACGGTGGATGAAAACCCGTGCGATATGCCCTGATCCGATAGAGAAAACAAGGAGGAATTGAAGTGGCGATCCGACATATACTGATCAAAGGCGACGAGCTCCTTCTCAAAAGAAGCAAGCCGGTCACAAAATTCGACAGGCGTCTGCACGTGATGCTGGACGACATGTGGGAGACCCTGCGCGATGCCGACGGAGCGGGACTGGCCGCGCCGCAGATCGGCGTTCTGAAAAGAGTGTTCATCGCCGACGACGGCGAGACCCAGCTGGAATGCGTCAATCCCGTGATCCTTTCCACCGAGGGGGAACGCGAGGTGCGCGAGGGCTGCCTGAGTCTTCCCGATCTGGTGGGATACGTGGTGAGACCTGAAAAGGTCACCATGCGCGCCCAGGACCGCAACGGCGAGTTTTTCACCGTTACCGCGGAGAATCTTCTGGGTCAGTGCATCTGCCACGAATACGACCATCTGGACGGCATCCTGTACGATACCAAGGTCACCCGGTTTGTGGATCCCGAGGAGGAAGCCGGGACTTCCGGGACCGGGGATCAGGCTGAATAAACAGAGGGTGATTTCATGAGAGTACTGTTTATGGGCACTCCCGCCATCGCCGCGCACGTGCTGGAGGCGATCCTTGACGCGGGGCATGAGGTCCCGGCGGCGGTCACGAAGCCCGATAAGCCCCGGGACCGCGGCAAAAAAAGCACGCCCTCTGAGGTGAAAACGCTGGCGCTTTCCCGCGGGATCCGCGTGGAAACGCCGGAGACCCTGAAAAACGGGGCGCTGACGCCCCTGCTGGAAGAGACCAGACCCGACGTGATTGTGGTGGTGGCCTACGGAAAGATCCTTCCGGAATCGGTTCTGGAATTCCCGCCTTTGGGCTCCATCAACGTCCACGCGTCGCTTTTGCCCCGTTACCGGGGCTCCGCGCCGATCCAGCGCGCCATCATGGGATGCGAGAAGGAGACCGGCGTCACCATCATGCGGATGGACAAGGGGATCGATACCGGCGACACCCTGATCTCGGCCAAGGTCGCGATCTCGCCGGAAGACACGACGGAAACTCTGACCGGAAGACTCGCCGCGATCGGAGCGCCGCTGCTCCTTTCGGCGCTGACGCTTCTGGAGAAGGGCGAGGCGAAATTCCGGAAACAAAACGACGCCTTCGCGACTTACGCGCCGATGATCCGCAAGGAGGAGTCGGCGGTCGACTGGACCCTTTCCGCGGAGGAGATCAGCGCGAGGATCCGCGGCCTCGATCCCTGGCCCACGGCGGAGGCCGAGCTGGACGGCGTGAAGATCAAGCTCTTCCGGCCGAGGCTGGCCGGTTATCAGGAAGGAACCCTGCCCGGAACCGTGGTCACGGCGGGGAAAAAGGGGCTTGTGGTCGCCTGCGGCGGCGGAAGCTTATTGGAGATCGGCGAGCTGCAGCCCGCCGGGAAAAAGAGAATGTCTGCCGCGGCCTATTTCAACGGCAAGCCGCTGAAGGAGAATACGATCCGATGAAAGAAACCCCGGACGCGCGCACACTGGCCTCCGATCTCCTCCTGACGTGGGAGAAGGAAAAGGCCTACGCCGATATCCTCCTGCGGGAAGCGCTGCTGCATTCAGATCTTTCACCGCGGGACAAGGCGCTCGCTGCCTTCCTGTTTTACGGAACGGTGGAAAACCTGACTCTTGTGGACTATCTTCTTCAGGGCGTTTCCCGTTATAAATTGAAAAAGATCCACCCGCGCGTCCTTGCGGTCCTGCGGGTGGCCGTTTTTCAGATCCTGTTCGCCGAAAAAATCCCGCTGCACGCGGTGCTGAACGAGGCGGTCGACGCGGTCCGGAAAATCCTTCCCCGGGCGGCGGGCTTCTCCAACGCCGTTCTGCGCGCCCTTTCCCGGTATCGCGCCGAAAAGCCCGTGATCGGTGAAGACGATCCCGTAAAGCGGCTATCGATCATATATAGCCATCCTGAAGAGCTTACGCGCCTCTTTCTCGATCTTTTCGGAGAGGCGGACGCCGAGGCTTTTCTCCGGTACGACAATTCGGCTCCGCCCACCGAGCTTCGGCTGAACCGCCTGAAGGGAAGCGGGGAGGAGCTGGAAAACGCCTTGCGCGAAGAAGGCGCCGGGTTTCAGAAGACCGATCTTCCGGGTTTTTACCGGATGGAAGGGCAGAAGGAGGTCGCGTCTCTCGAGGCCTTCCGGAAGGGCCTTTTCACCGTGCAGTCCCGGGCAAGCGCCCTGGCGGTGATGCTCGGCTCTCCCCGGGAGGGGGAATACGTGATCGACCTCTGCGCGGCCCCCGGCGGCAAAAGCTTCTTCACGGCCGAGCTGATGCACGATAAAGGCACGGTGCTGTCGCGGGATCTTCATCCCGGCCGCGCTGAACTGATCCGGGAGGGGGCGGAGCGCCTTGGACTCACGTCGATCCGGGCTGAAGCGCGCGACGCCTGTCTTCCCGATCCCGAAAACCGGGGAAAGGCCGATCTGGTCCTGGCCGACGTGCCCTGCTCAGGTCTCGGCGTCATCGCCAAAAAACCCGACGTCAAGTATAAATCCATGGAAAATATCCGCGCGCTTCCCGCTCTGCAGCTGGAGATTCTGAAAAGAGCGGGAGAGCTCACCCGCCCCGGCGGGCGGATCGTCTATTCCACCTGTACCGTGAACCCCGCCGAAAACCGGGAGGTCGTGGAAAAGTTTCTCGCGCAAAACCCGGCTTTTCACCGGGAGGACGCGCCGCTTCCCGCGGGATACGCCGTGGAAAACGGGGAAAAGACGCTGCTTCCCTTCCGGGACGGCACCGACGGTTTTTATTTCTGCCGGATCAGAAGAAAGGAGACCGGGGAATAAATGGAAGAAAGAACCGATCTTCTGTCTCTGAACAGGGAAGAGGTCCTGTCGCTCGTGGAGACGATGGGGGAAAAGCGCTTTCGCGCCTCGCAGGTATGGTCCTGGGTGGCGAAGGGAACGCCGGTGGAGGATATGGCCAATCTCCCGAAAAGCTTCCGGGAGGAATTGTCCCGAAAGGCCTTCGTGACGACGCTTCGCACTCTGTCCCATCAGGTTTCAAAGGACGGCACTGAGAAATTCCTCTTCGCCTTTCCCGACGGTCAGAGCGCCGAATGCGTCCTGATGCGTTATAAGCACGGGAATTCCGTATGCCTTTCCAC
>CACYBP010000228.1 GCA_902772625.1 Oscillospiraceae bacterium | reverse complement strand
TCTACTACCGTGACATCGGACTCATCGACGAGATGCCCGAGACGATGACGGCAGAGAAAGAGAAGCCCACCCAAACAGAGGTGGCATAAAAAGAACGCGGGGCTGTGCCAAACAGCACAGCCCCGCAGGGAAACAAATCACTATTCAATTCGACTGTTCAAAAAGTTTCCCTATGAAACGCGGGAGTACGCGCTCCGCGTCTTTTATTTCAATCAGGGTTTTCCGGCCTTTGACCGCCGCTTTTCCGGCAGGTTCAGGACCACGATGGCCGAAAGGATCAGAAGGATGCCCAGAAGCTTCGGAAGCCCGTGATCCTCGCAAAAAACCAGGATCCCGATCAGAGCGCCCACCAGAGGCTCCACCGCCACCAGGATCGCGGCCTTTCCGGCCTCCATGCGCGCAAGGCCCCAGGTGTAGAAGAAATAGGGAAGAGCCGTGGAAAAGAGCGCGACGCCGATCCCCCAGAGGATCAGGGAGGGATCGTTTCCCAGCGCCCGCAGGGTGGTCAGGGGCTTGCCCAGGGGGAGCGAGCCGAGAAAGGCGAAAAGAAAAGTGTATACCGTGACGGTCATGGGATCGTAACGCCGGAGGGCGAGATTCCCGAAGATCGAATAGAGGGCGTAAAAAAGTCCCGAGCCGACCCCGGTCAGGATCACCGGAAGCGAAAGGCGCGCCCCGCTTCCGAGAAGCCCGGCCACCAGCACGGTGCCCGAGACCGTCAAAGCCAGCGCCAGAAGCTTTCGAGGGGTGATCCTCTCCCGGAAGAAAAGCGCCGAAAGAAGCATCACGAACACCGGCGAGGTGTATAAAAGCACCACCGCCACCGACGCCTCCGAGACGATCATGGTGTGGAAATAGCAGACGTTGAAAAGCACCAGACTCACGATCCCCGTCCCGACGAAAAGCCAGAGATCCCGGAGCCGGACGCGGAATTTGCCGGGATCGCGGATCAGGAGAAAGAGCGAGAAGAGGATCGCCGCCCCCGCGGTGCGGCAAAGCGAAATCTGCAGGGCGTCCAGCCCCCCGGAGGAAAGCGCCCGGATAAAGAGGTTGATCACGCCCCAGAGCACCCCGGCGAGGATCACCGACAGGGCGGGCAAAGCGTTCTTTTTCATCTCGATCCTCTCCCCTCGGAACGGGAACTCAGCCCGGTACGCCGGTGACGTTCTGCGCGCCGCCGTCCATGTAAAGCGACGCTCCGGTGATGATCCCGGCGCCTTCGCCTGCCAGGAACACCGCGGCGCGGGCGATCTCGTCGCCCACGGCGTAGCGGCCGAGGGGGATCTTTGACACGATAGTCTGATACCATTCCTCCCCGGCGTGCTCCTCGTTGAATCCCGGCACCTGGGTGTAGCCGGGCACGATGTCCACCACGCGGATGCCGTAGGGGGCAAGCTCCACCGAGGCGCTTTTGGTCATGCGGTCGATGGCGGCCTTGCTCGCGGCGTAGAGCATGGCCTTATGGAAGGTGACGGTCTGGTGATTGGAGGTGATATTGATGATGACGCCTTTTTTTCCGTATTCGATCATGTTCTTCGCGGCCTGCTGCATGCAGAAGAAGGTGCCGCGGAAATCCACGTGAACGCCGCGGTTGAAATCCTCCTCGGTGGCGGTGAGCAGGTCGGTGGAGAAGGTCATGCCGGCGTTGTTGACCATGCAGTCGATGGCGCCGAAGGTCTCCTTGACCTCCCGGAACATGCGGAGGATATCCTCCACCTTCCCGTTGTCTCCCTGAACCGAAAGCGTTTTGACGCCGTGCGCCTCCCGGGCGGCGCAGAGCGCGTCCTCGGTGCGTTCCCTGCTGCGGTTAAAGCTCGCGGCCACGTCGTAACCGGCCGCGGAGAATTCACGGATCATGCCGGGGCCGATGATACCGCCCCCGCCGGTGATGAATACTGTGGGCATAGATGGTCTCCTTTATCTGGGATCGCGCCGAAAGGGCCGGAGGCTCCCCGGCGAACGCCATGAGCATACCACAAACCGCCCGGGAAATCAATTGACATAGCCTCCCAAATATGATAGCTTATAGATAGACTATTTTCGTCAGGAAGTGATAAGCGTATGCGTACCATCCCGGATTTCGACCGGTATATCGGGGAACAGATCGCCCGGAAGCGGACGGTCTACGCGGCCTACGCGGTGACGCGGGGGAGAGAGACGGTCTATGAAAACGCCCTCGGTCTCGCCGACGTCGAAAAGGGGATCCCCTTTACCGAAAACAGCGTCCTGCGCCTTGCGTCCATGACCAAGCCCCTGACCGGGGCGGCGGTGATGAAGGCCCGGGAGCTCGGCCTCCTTTCACTTTCGGACAAGGTGTCCCGCTTTCTCCCGGGCTTCCGGCGGATGCGGGTGGCCCTTTTCGGCGAGGGGGACGAGATCGTCGGGGAAAAGCCCGCCGAAACCGAGCTTACGGTGGCCTCTCTTCTCAATCACACCAACGGTCTCGGCACCGGGCGGGTGCCCTGCCGCCTTCTGGCCGAGGCGACGAAGGAGGATACGCTGGCGACCCTGGTGCCCCGGTACCCCGAGCAGCTTCTGGATTTCGAACCAGGCTCCGCCACCGGATACAGCGGCACCATGGCCTTCGACGTGGCGGCCTGTCTGGTGGAATTGACCTCCGGGATGGAATACGAGGAATTTCTCCGGAAGTATATCCTCGCGCCTCTTGGCATGGAGGACACCGGATACGATCTGACTCCCTCCATGGAAAAAAGGCTTGCGGGGCTCTACCGCGCCGACGGCGAGATCACCTTCGTGGGGGAAAGAGGAGGCATTTTCACCAACCTTTCCCGCTCCTTCAAGGCCGGCGGGTCCCAGGTCTTTTCCACCCTCCGGGATTACCGGGAATTCGCCGTGATGCTCCTTTCCGAAGGGCGGGGCCGGGACCGGGAGATCCTGTCGCCCGAATCGGTCCGGCTGCTTTCCACCCCGTCGCTTCCCGCCTCTCTCCGGGGAGGAAACGAGGAATGGGGCCTTTCCATGCGGGTGATCGTGAAAAAAGACCCGCCGGGTCAGCCGCTGGATCCCGGAGCCTTCGGCTGGAGCGGCGCGTACGAGACCCATTTCTTCATCGATCCCGCCCGGGATCTCGCGGCGGTGCTGATGAAGAATATCGCCAACGGCGAAGGGGCAGGAGCGCCTTCGGCCAGAGAATTCGAACGCGCGGTGATGGACACCGTCGGGAACGATCCGCTCTTTCTCAGGGGATAAAGAAGCATGACGCGGCGCGCCGGGGATCCCGGCGCGCCGCTTTTCGCGCAAAGAAGAAGAGAGAGCGTCCGTGCCGCTCTCTCTTCCGGAAGAAAGAAATGAAAAGAATCAGTCGTCGGTCAAAGGCGGGGAATAATGCCGGAAGGCGTTGGCGATGGCCGGATGCCTGATTACGAAATTGGCCGCGGGGGCTTTGCCCTTGACGACGATCACCTCGTCGTCGCCGGAGACGATATAGCTCAGATTGCGGAAGGAGGGCACGCGCTCGAAGCGGATCTTCAG
>CACYBP010000227.1 GCA_902772625.1 Oscillospiraceae bacterium | reverse complement strand
GCTTCTCTTCCTGCTCCTGTCGGTGGTGCTCTGGTTCATGGGCTACAACGCCGTGACCAGCAAGTATTCGGTCTACGCCGGAAAGGTTCTGAATCTCGATTACAATCTGACGCTTCTGGTGGCCAACATCGCCGCGATCATTTCCTACATCCCCGTGGGCTTCGTCGCCTCGAAGATCGGACGGAAGAAGACGATCCTTGCCGGGGTCGTGATGCTTTCGGTCTCCTTCCTCGTCGCGGCCTTCATGCGGGAGGGCAGCCCCGCCCTTCTGATGAACGTGATGTTCGCCCTGGCCGGGATCGGCTGGGCCACCATCAACGTCAACAGCTTCCCCATGGTGGTGGAGCTTGCCAAGGGAGGCAACGTCGGGCGCTACACCGGCTTCTATTACACCGCCAGCATGGCGGCCCAGACCGTCACCCCCTATCTCAGCGGCCTTCTGATGGACAAGATGGGCATGACCACCCTGTTCCCGTACGCGGTGGTGTTCTCGGCCCTGGCCTTCGTCTCCATGCTCCCGGTGCGCCACGGCGACAGCCGCCCGCCGGTGAAGAAAAACAAGCTGGAAATGCTGGAAGGCGACAACGACTGAACTTCAAGACACGGCGGAGCTTCCGCCGGAGAAGGTGTGTATTTATGGAACTGACTCTCACCAAAAAGGAACTCAGGCTGCTGTGCGACCTGGTGTACATCGGCAACTGGGTCCTCAACTCCACCCGGGGCGACGAGCGGATCGAGCCCTACGACGAGATCGAATCCCGCGTCTTCTACGCCGCGGCCAAAGAGGGCATGCCCGAGCTTGCCGACATCACCTCCTACGGCACCATCCCGTCCCAGCCCTACGTAGACGGCGGCGTGCACGAGGCCATTCTGGATTACGAGGACGCCTGCTTCTTCAACATCCTTTCGGAGGAGCTTGCGCGCCGCGATCTCAAGGACCGCGACGTGGACGGGGCCGACCGGGAGGAGCTGGACGCCAGGATGCGGGAGTATTACGACGAATTCTCCGCAAACGGGCTGGATAACGTCGTGGTAAAGGATCCGGGTGAACGATGAAAAGAGCCTTTTTTCGCCGCGGCGGCGCCTTCGCGCTCCTCGGGATCCTGCTTCTGACCCTTGCCGCCTGCTCCGGACGCGCGAATCCCTACGTCAGCCGCCCGCAGGACAGCATGATCCTTTTCAAAAAGGACGGTCAGGTCTTCCTGACCAACACGGACGCCCCCACCTTCACCGCCGAGGGAAGCGAGGCCTCCCGGATGAATAAAGACGTGGTCCCGCTGGCCAGCGGCTCGGCCTATTATCTGGAGGAGGGGGATCTCTGGTACAAAAGCTATCTGGAGCCCGCCTACAAGGTCAAGGAAGGCGTGGAGACCGTCTTTTATTCCATCGGCAGCGTCTTCGGCGTGACGAAGGACGGCGATCTGATCCGCACCGGCGAGGGTACGGGGTACGAGACCGTGCTTTCCGGGGTGGATCTTTCGGGGAACGCGCCCTTCCTGGAATCCGAAAACAACGTCTATGTCGCCGCCTCCGGCGCGCTGTGGCGGCTGGTGTTCGGCGGCGGCCCCGAAAAGATGCAGACCCTCGGGGGCGAGCTTCTTTTCCTCACCGGAGACGCAAAGGCGATTTATTACGCCGCCGACGGCGCGGTGTGGTCCCTGGGACACGAGGCTATCGCCGTGAAAAAGATCTCCGGCGACGCTCCGGTGGAGCCGATCCCGCTCACCTCCTACGCGTCCTTTACTGAAAAGCTCTTCTGGCGCGACGGGGAGGACCGCCTTTTCGCCTACGACGTTTCGTCAAAGCGCGCAAGCGAGATCGGAAAGGCCGGCGCGGAGAGCCGGGGACGACTTCTCCCCGAAAACGCGAATCAGGTCTCGGCCTTCGTCCTTACGGACGGAAGCGACCGGCTCCTTTACGATTTTCAATCGGGAAAGACCTCCGCTCTTCCCGAGGCCGACTGGGTCTACGCCGACGGGGAATACGTCTACGGCTTCGACGGAGAGGGGCTTCTCGTCTTCGACGGGGAAAAGACCGTCCCGGGCGAAAAGGGCAGCCCGCATCACGCGCTGGCCACCCCCGACGGATATTATTATCTGACCGGCCCGGAGACCGGGTACGGCGCGGAGCTTTACGCCCTGACCGGAGGAGGCGCGAAAAAGATCGCCTCCGGGGTGTCGGGGGAGGCGGCTCCCGCCGCGGTGCACCGGTACGGCGGGGTCTCCTACTTCACCGGAGAGGCGATCTGGATCCTGGATGAGGAGACGCTGGAAAGCGAGCTCTTCGCCGAGCACGAAGGGGTCCGGGCCTTCCTGCCCCGCAGCGGCGGCGCCTTCGCCCTCTACGACGACGGGCTTCTGGAGCTTATGATCTACGGCGAATCCAACGCCAAGACCGTCGCCGAGGGCGTCGGGGAGATCGGCGAGGTGCTTTACGCCCCCGAAAGACTGGTCACCTATCCGCTTCCCTGATCAGACGAAACGCACGCGGCTCCCGCCGCGGTTGATCAGTTGCCTTTTCGCGAAAGCGGCTTTGTCCTCGGGCACCTCGACGGAAAGGGTCACCCGGTCGCTCCAGATATCACCGGGATCGATCCCGGCCGTGGCGCGGTTTTCCACCTGGGGCACCCGGAGGGAAAAATAGGCCCCGTTGTCCGGGTAGGGCGGCGGGATCTCCCCGCCCGTGCGGGAAATGCCGAAAAGTCTTTCCGCGGGAAAAGCTCTGCTTTCCGCCTCCCGGCCGGTTTCGCGGGAAAGAAGGGCGCAGCCTGCCGCCTTCAGATCCCGCAGAGCGAGATCGGCGGCGTCGGCGTCCTGAAAAACGGCTTGAACGGTTACCGACATGATGTTTCCTTCCTTTTCTTTTTCCTGGTTTCGGCATTAGTGTGGGAAGGAAAGGACAAAATATACGAAGAAAAAGGACGGCGGAAGGGAGAAAAGTTTGGATATTCAGATCGGCGATATTCTGGAGATGAAAAAGAACCATCCCTGCGGCGCGAAAAGCTTTCTCATTCTGCGCACCGGGGCGGATTTCAAATTGAAATGTACCGGCTGCGGCCACGAGGTGATGGCGGCCCGCTCCAAGATCGAGCGTCACGTCAAAAAGATCTTCCGCGCCGGGGTCGAGGTGCCGAAATGAAAGGCTTATGCGCCCCGCGGCGCAGAGAACGTGAAAGGAACGGGGAGATGAAGAGAAAAACGGCGGGAGTCCCGCTTCTCCTTCTCGCGCTTTTCCTGTGCCTTTCCTCCTGCGGAGGGGACCGGGAGACAGGAGAGAAGCCCGAAGAAGCGACCCCGGAGGCCGGGCCGGAAAGCGCGTTTTCCGCGCTTCACGCCGACCTGCCGCCCTGCGAAGCGCTTCAGGAGCTTCTCACGGGAGGCGGGGAGGAAGCCGCGCCGGGGGACTGACCGGAAAAGAAAAGCAAAACGGGACAGGAGGTTTTCCTGTCCCGTCTTCTTGTTTGAAAAGAAACGCCGGAGGACCGTCCCCTTGCGGAAAAAAGCCTATGCGGTCTCAGAGCGAGCGCAGATACCCGATCGCCTTCGCGATATCCCCGGCCGGGTCGGGGCCCACCTCGCGCTCTATGGTCAGGGCGTTCTGATACCCGATCTCCTCCAGAGCGGCGATCCAGCGGGGGAAATCGACCTCGCCCTCTCCCAGGGGAGTCTCGCGGAAATAGGGGGTCTTGTCCAGAAGCCCGGTGATCTCCGGCGCGTCCGGCCCGTAGATCAGCTCGGGATCGCAGGGGAGAAGATTCACGCCATCCTTGGCGTGGACGTGGACGATATGATCCCGGAGGGTATAAACGCCCTTCACCGGGTCGGAATGAGTCACCATCACCAGATTTGCCGGATCGTAATTGACCTTCACGCCGGGGCTTCCCACCTCGTCCAGAAAGGCCTTGAGGCGCTCGGGCTCCTCGGGTCCGGTCTCGATGGCAAAGGCGCCGCCGTAACGCTCGGCGATCTCGCCGAGCCTCTTCGCGGCGTCCAGAAGCACGCGGTAGCGCGTGGAGGACGGGTCGCGGGGGATCGCGCCGACGTGGGTGGTCACCACCGGGCAGTCAAACGTCCCCGCAAGCTCCATCACCTTCCGGGAGGCCTCGATCCGGGCGGGGTTGTCCTCCGGGATCATGAAGCCCTTGCCGCCGAAATCTCCGCACACCGCCGAGATCCGGAGACCGAGCCGGGAGAGAAGCCCCCGAAGCTCCATCCGGCCCACGTCGGTGGAGGCGTAGTTTTCATAGGTGAATTCTCCCGAGACCGCGGTGAGCTGCACCGTCTCGGCGCCGAGCTCGTGCGCTTTCATCAGGGAGGCGTAAAGAGGCAGGCGGAGCGAATCCGCCATGATTCCCACGGGAAATCTCATGCGTTCTCCTTTCCGGAAAAGACCGTCTTTCCGCCCTTCACGACCTTCCTGATCCTGAGAGCGCCGTCAAAGAAGACGAGATCGGCCAGATATCCTTCCCGGATCGCGCCGACGTCCCGAAGATGCGCGATCCGGGCGGGGGTGGCGGTCAGCATGCGTATCACCTCGGGAAGCGGGATCCCGGCCTCGACGCCCTTCTGGAGAAGGACGTCGCCGGTGGCGATGCTGCCCGCGATGGCCGAACGGTCGGAAAGCTTAGCCACGCCGTCCTCGATCAGAACCTCTCTTTCGGCGAGGATGCTTTTGCCGTTTGCGGGCACCGGCGCGCCGGCGATGGCGGTGGCGTCGGTGATCAGGCACATGTTCCGGCTCCCCTTCACCCGCCAGGCGATATTCAGGATCTCCAAAGGCTGGTGGATGCCGTCGGCCACCACCTCCACGTCGTAAGCGTCGTTTGAAAGCGCGCCCTCGGCCGCGCCGGAAACGCGGAAGATGCCTTCCTTGTGCATGGCGGTCATGGCGTTATAGAGATGGGTGGCAAGGGTGTAGCCGTGGGCGGCGGCCTCCTTCATCAGGGAGGGGGAGGCGGTGGTGTGCCCCGCGGAGACCACGATCCCGCGCGAGGCGAGAAGGTCGCCGAAGGCCAGAGCGCCCTTTCTTTCGGGGGCCACGGTCCAGCGGGCGATGAGGTCTCCTCCGCGCTCCAGCACCGGCTCGTAGTATTCCGGAAGAGGATCGGTGAGAAGCTCCTCCCGCATGGCGCCCTTCATGGCCGGGGAAAGATAGGGCCCCTCCAGGTGGATGCCCATGAGCCGCGCGCCGTCGTTTGGAAGGGCGAGGGCTTTCCGGTAAGCGTCGAACATGTGAAACAGCGATTCGTTGGAGGAGGTGCAGGAGGTGGGAAGGATCGAGGTGGTCCCGTGCTCCAGATGGGCTCTTGCGGCCTTCAGGATGAAGGCGGGATCGGGCTCCATGAAATCATGGCCGCCGCCTCCGTGCAGATGGATATCGATGAAGCCCGGGGCCAGGGAAAGACCGGGAAGCGATTCCCTTTCCCACTCGGAGGAAGGCTCGCCCTGCCCCCATCCCCGGATCCTCTCTCCCTCCACCAGGAGAAAGGCGTGCTCCAGAACGCGATCTTCCAGATAGATCGTAAGATCGGTAAATGCTTTTTTCATAGAAAAGCTCCTTTCGGGTCGCGATGAGAAGGGGGAGAGAAGTCCTCCCCCTTTCCCGATTATACCCCATTCCCCTTTTTCTTGCAAGCGGGAAGAGAAAGAAACAGTTTGACAGGGACGCGCCTTTTGGACTATAATAAGAGGGCCGCGATCCCCTCCCGGGAAGACGCGGCGACAATCGCCGTCCCCGGGAAAGAGGACCCGTCCCGCGGGGAAAAAGGAGGCCGTGAAAGCCATGCCCGAAAAAGAAGCGAAAGCCGCGTCCGCCGCAAAGACAGCGCCGGGGATCTCCCGGTGGCTTTTCGATTGGACCGAGGCGGTGGCCTTTGCCATGCTTTTCGTCCTTTTGATCTTCACCTTCGCGCTGCACACGAATACCGTGGTGGGGCGGTCGATGCTGCCGACCCTGGAAAACGGGGATCTTCTTCTGGTGTCCCGGCTTTTCTGGACGCCGAAGGACGGGGATATCGTCATCATCAGCAAGAGCTCCTTCCGCGAAGAGCCCATCGTCAAGCGGGTCATCGCCACCGGAGGCGAGACGGTGGATATCGATTTTGAAAAGCACGAGGTGTTCGTAAACGGTGAGAAGCTGGACGAACCCTATATCAACGAACCCACCGAAAGAGAGCTCGGCATGACCTTTCCCCAGACCGTGCCCGAGGGGTACGTCTTCGTGATGGGGGACAACCGCAACGAAAGCGACGACAGCCGCGATCCCGCCCTCGGCATGGTGGACGAGGGGTATCTGCAGGGAAAGGTGGTCTTCCGCTACTGGCCCTTCCGGAAGTTCGGCAAGATCGAATGAGCGCTTTCTCTCCCGGCCGGCAAGGAGGAAAAGCATTGAAGGATTATATTTTCGTCATCGGCCCCTCGGGCGTGGGAAAGACCACCCTGGCCAGGGGACTTTACGCGCATTATCAGGGCGTTTATTTCGAACAGAACATGATCCCTGAATTCGGCATCCCGGAGGGAGTCGACGAGGGGAGATTTGAAGAAGAGGTCATGTGGGAGGGGTCGCTTGCCCTGCTCCGGTTCTTTCACGAAAAGGGCCTCAAAAATATCGTGGCAGCCGATTTCAACGATCTGCGCACCCGGGAGATCCCCCGTCTTTTCCGGGGAAGCGATTTCATTACGCTGAAGCTGGTGTCCTCCGATTACCGGCAGAACCTTGAACAGATGCTTTCGCGCGGCGAGGGCGGCCTTGTGGACACGAAGCTTCTCCGGGAATCCACCGAAAAGATCATGAACCGCCCGCTCCTTCCGGGCGAGGCGCTTCTGGACGTGGCGGGGAAAAGCCCGGAGGAGGTGCTCTCCGAGGCGATCGGGCTGATCGACGGCTTCGAGTGCCCCCGGGAGTATGAATACACCGAGCCCGGGAAGGAACAGTTTTATTCCTGGGTCTGGAGCGACGGGCTCAGGACCTGACCTCCGCGGCGGACCCGGGGGATCCGCGAAAAATGAAAACCCGCCCTTTGGGGCGGTCAGAAGAAGGAAACCCGATGGAAGAGCATAAGATGAACATCAACTGGTATCCGGGGCATATGGCAAAGACCCGGCGGGAAATGGCCGACCGGCTTTCCTCGGTGGATCTGGTGGCCGAGATCCTGGACGCCCGGATCCCCGGCGCCAGCCGGAACCGGATGCTGGACGAGCTGACGCGCGAAAAGCCCCGGCTTCTGGTCCTGAACCGGACCGACCTGGCTTCCCCCGCCCTGACCCGTGTCTGGCGGGAGGAATACCGGAAGAGGGGCTTCGGCGTGGTGGAATGCGATGCGAAAAGCGGCGCGGGCGTCAATCAGTTCCTGCCCGCCGCGCGGCGGATGCTGGAAGAAAAATACCGGAAGCTTCAGGAAAAGGGGCAGGCGGGCAGAAAGCTCACCTGCATGGTCATCGGCATCCCCAACGTGGGGAAATCCAGCTTTATCAACAAGCTCGCCGGCCGCAAGGCGGCGAAGACTGAGGACCGCCCGGGCGTGACCCGGGATATGAAGCTGATCCCCCTGGACGCGGGGCTTTCGCTTCTGGACACGCCGGGCATGCTGATGCCGAAGATCGAAAGCGACCGGCAGGGCTTTCTTCTGGCCTTCACCGGCGCGCTCCGGGACGACGTGATGGACGTGGAGACCCTGGCCTCCCACCTGATCCTGACTCTGGCCGACGCGATCCCGGAGGGCCTTTTTGCCCGGTACAAGGTGAGAAAGGGCGACGCCGGCACCGGGTACGACCTTCTGGAGCTGGCCGCGCGGAAGCGGGGCTTCCTGATCTCCGGGGGAGAGGGCGACACCGAACGCGCCGCCCGGATCCTTCTGGACGAGTTCCGGGGGGGAAAGCTCGGACGGGTGACGCTGGAAAAGCCGGGAGAGGACCTTGATGAAGAGATTTGAGACGAACGAAGAAAAAAAGATCGACCTCTGGCGCTTTGAACGGGAGGCGCGCGAGGCGGGCTTCCTTCTGGTGGCCGGCACCGACGAGGCCGGCCGCGGCCCTCTGGCCGGGCCGGTGGCGGCGGGAGCGGTGATCCTGCCCTTCGGGATCGGGATCCCGGGGCTTGACGACTCCAAAAAGCTCAGCGAGAAAAAGCGGGAGGCGCTGTATCCGGTCATCCGGGAAAAGGCGATCGCCTCGGCGGTGGCCTTCGCCTCGGTGGAGGAGATCGAGGAGATGAACATCCTCCGCGCGTCCCAGCTTGCCATGCGGCGGGCGGTGGCCGCCCTTTCGCCCACGCCGGATTTTCTTCTGGTGGACGGCAACGTCAGCGACGGCTTCCCCATGCCCGACAGGACTGTCGTGAAGGGAGACGCGCTCTCAGCCTCCATTGCGGCCGCCTCGATCCTCGCGAAGGTGGAAAGAGACCGGCTGATGGACCGGTACGCCGAAGAATACCCGGGCTACGGCTTTGAAAAGCACAAGGGGTATCCCGTGCCCGCCCATTACGAGGCGATCCGGATCCTCGGTCCCACGCCGATCCACCGGATGAGCTTTCTCAAAAAGAAACACGGTTGACCCGGGAGAAGGAGGAGCGAGTGAAGGATCTCAACACGAGGCTTCTCGGCCGCTGGGGCGAGGAGCAGACCGCGGCTTACTACACCGCGAGGGGATACGAGCTTCTGGCCGTGAATTATCACTCCCGCTGGGGCGAGATCGATCTCGTCCTCCGGAAGAAAAAGACCATCGTCTTCACCGAGGTCAAGCTCCGGAAAAACGCCGGCTTCGCGTCCGCCCGGGAATTCGTCGGCCGCGCCAAGCAGGAAAGGATCCTGAAGACCGCCCTTTTGTATCTCGAAAAAGAAGGTCTTTCGGACCCGCCGGTGCGCTTCGACGTGGCGGAGGTCTACGCTCCCGAGGGAATGCAGACGAAGTCCCCGGAGATCCGCGTTCTGGAAGGCGCCTTCGACGCGGGCGGAATGGCGGAATAAAGCGTGAAGACGAACCGGGATTCGGTTCATAGAGGAATGATGTTTTTACCCGTGGAAACCGGATAAAAAGGAGGAAAACGCCATGCGGGTTATGCTGACGTCATGCGGCCTTGAGACAGAACAGATCAAGGAACAATTCCTGAGAACGCTCGGGAAAGCGCCCGCGGATGCAAAAGCCCTTTTCATTCCGACGGCGGCGATCGACGCAGACGCGATCGAAGTATTGCCGGAATGCATGAGAGATCTGCTGAAATGCGGTATACCGAAAGAGAATATCCGGGTATTCGACCTGCATCGGAATATGCCGGTCGATGAACTGAAAACCTATGACGTCCTCTATTTGACGGGTGGAAGCACTTCTTACCTTTTGGAAAGGATCAACGACACCGGATTCCGGGATACGCTGCTGACCTATATCCGGGACAACGGTTTTGTGATCGGAGTAAGCGCGGGGAGCCTTATCTTTGCCCAAAATCTGCCCGGGAATCTGGAGCTTTTGGATACGAAGCTGGACGTTCACTGTGAAGCGAGCAGTC
>CACYBP010000226.1 GCA_902772625.1 Oscillospiraceae bacterium | reverse complement strand
GTGCCCAGAGACAAGACGACGTCGCATAAGAAGGTCCTGGCGGCCGCGCGGGAGGAATTCGCCGCGTACGGGTTTGAAAACGCGTCCATGCGCCGGATCGGGAAGAGGTGCGGGATGACGGCGGCGGGCCTTTACAGACACTGCCGGAATAAAGAGGACCTTTTCCGGGAGCTGGTGACGCCGGCGGCCGAGAGGCTTGACGCCTGGCTGGAGGCCCGTGCGTCCCGAAGCGACGCCGCGCCGGAAACCGGCGGGGCCGAGCTTTGGAAGGGTTCGGAGATCGACATGATGCGCGAGATCGTCTATCCCCACATGGAGGAGTACAGGCTCCTTCTCACCGGATCCGGGGGGACCGGGTATTCCGGTTTCCTGCACGATCTCACCGTGAAACATCAAAAGAAGCTTGCGGAATTCCTGCCGGTGCTCCGCGAGAAGGGGCACGGCGTTCCCGATCTCGACGAAAAGGCGCTGCATCTGCTCCTGAGCGCTTACACGACGGCTCTGTTCGAGCCGGTGATCCACGGCTATACCGAGGAGGAAGCCTACCGGTATCTCGAAACGGTGGAAGCCTTCTTTCTTCCCGGCTGGAAACAGCTGCTGGGTATATAAAACAGAAGAATCTGAAATCGCCGCCTGTCTCTTTTCCGGGACAGGCGTTTGGCTTCAGGCAGCAGGAGGCAAAGGCGCGGAGCTGACGGCCGGTGAAAAGAGCGCTTTCCGCCGCATGGCGGCGCTCCGGGCGACCGGCGCCGGCCGGACGATCTGAAAAGCCGGAAGGGCAGCGCGCGGGAGAAAAGACGCCGTGACGCGGCGGCGCGGCAAAACAGAGGAAAAGCGAACCGGCTTTCGCTCTAAACCGGCCGCCGCCCGCTTTCCGCGGCTCGATCCGCGTAAAACCCCGGAAGGCGAGGAACCCTCTTGATTTTTGGAGAATTTGCGGTATAATAGAAGGGACGGTTAGGAATGCCTAACCGTCCCTTGCGCGCTTTTCCCCATAAAGGCAAAGTCCGGGTGAAAAGAAGACGGGACCCGCTTTGGCGGACCTTATTTTTTACGGTACAGTTAGTTATAGCTAACGCCGTTCACTGAAAGAGGGCACGGTATGACGGTAAAATACGAGATCCTGAAACGGCTGGTGAAGGCGTCTGGGCTGAAGAAGCGCTGGATCGCGAAGAGCACCGCGGAGCTTCTGGAAAACCGCAGAAGACGGAACGCGAGGAACCGGATCCCGGCGCTCAGGGATCCGGAAATCGAAGTCAGCCGGATCGACGTCATGGGCTTTCCGGTGCTGAAGATGATCCACCGGGAGAAAAAGAAGAAAGCCAATCTCTTTCTGATCGGCGGCGGGATGATCAGCGCGCCGCGCCCCGCTTCGATCAGAAAAGCCCTTCGCTTCGCGAGGGAGACGGGGCTGGATCTCTTCGTGCCTTACTATCCGCTCTGCACCGATTACCCCATCACAAAGGCCTACGCGATGGTGCACGAAACCTATAAGAAGATGCTTGAAGAATACCGGGCGGAGGATATCTCGGTGCTCGGCACCTCCTCGGGCGGAAATCTGGCTCTGGGCATGGTCCCCTACATCAACGACGGACACGCGGACGTTCCGATGCCGGGAAGGATCCTTGCGATCTCTCCGGGGACCTGCGCGGCGACCGCGGAGGAATGGGAGCGGATGAAGGAGCTGGACAGAGTCGACGTAGCGATCCCGGCAAAGTACATGCGTACCGCCGCGGGGATCATGCGGCACGGCTCGAAAGACGTGCCCGATTACATGATCTGGCTTCAGAAGGGCGATTTCACGAACGCGCCTCACGTCGACTTCATGTACGGAAGCGACGAGACCCTTTACGCCTGCGCCCCTTCCTTCGAGAAGGCCATGAAGAAATACAAGGTCGATTACCGCATGACCGTGGGAGAGGGGATGTTCCATTGCTATCCGGTGTTCCCGGTGTGCAAAGAGGCCAGGGAGGGCTGGGACAGGATGGTCGCTATGATGAAAGAAGGCGTCTGAGCGCTTTTATTTCGGCACAGCCCTCAGAAAGAAACGAAGCATCCCGCGGCGGGCAGAGGCCGGATCGCGCCGCGCGGAGCAAAAAATCAAAGTGTCAGAAACCGGGGAGACCCGGAAGAATACAAGGAGGAAAACACATGACTACCACCGGAAAAATCGCCCTGTTTGTGGGTGGAGCCCTTTTTGGATCCGCGGGGATCAAACTGCTGTCCAGCAAGGACGCCCGCAAGGTCTATTCTCACGTCACCGCCGCCGTCCTGCGCTGCAAGGAGCAGGTGATGCGCGGGGTGGAGGCCGTACAGGAGGGCTGCTCGGATATCCTGGCGGACGCCAAAGAGATCAATGAAAAGAGATCCGAGGCCGAAAAGGCAAAATTCATCGAAGACGGCGAAGAAGCATGAGGTTCCGGATCCTTCACGAAAGCAGGGGACGGGTGCGCCTTTCCGCCGCGGGACCCAGCATGAGCATGGAAGAGGCCGACCTTCTGGAGGCCTGGATCCTGAGTCTTCCGGGCGTGGACCGGGTGACGGTTCACGAAAGGATCTCGGGCGTGATCATTTTTTTTCACGGGGACAGAAAGGAGCTTTACCGGCGCCTGGCGGGCTTCCGCTATGAAAAGGCGCGGGAGGAGGTCCGCGTTCTCAGCCCGCAGAGCCGCCGGATCAACCGGGAATACAAAGAAAAGATGGTTTTTCAGGTGCTGGGGCACTACGCGAAGCGGCTGTTCCTGCCGCTTCCGGCGCGGATCTTCCTCAACACGCTGAACGCCCTTCCACGCCTGTGGCTCGCCCTGAAGACCCTCGGACAGGGAAAACTGACGGTGGACGTTCTGGATGGCGCGGCGCTCTGCGCGTCGCTTTTGACCGGGGACTTTTCCACCGCGGGATCGGTCAGCTTCCTTCTGGGACTCGGCGAGACGCTGGACGAATGGACGCACAAAAAGTCGGTGGACGACCTGGCAAGGAGCATGTCTTTGCAGGTAGACGAGGTCTGGAAGCTTGCCGAAGACGGCAGGGAGGAGCTGACTCCCCTTTCGAGGGTGGAGGTCGGGGACCGGATCGTGGTCCACACCGGGCACGTCCTGCCACTGGACGGGATCCTCGACCGGGGAGAGGTGATGATCAATCAGGCCTCCCTGACCGGGGAATCGGTCCCGGTGGCCAAGTATCCCGGCGCGGCCGTTTATGCGGGCTCGGTGGTGGAGGAGGGGAACTGCGTGCTGCGGGTGACCCATACCGCCGGGGAAAACCGTTACGACCGCATCGTGCGTATGATCGAGGATTCGGAGCGCATGAAATCCGGCACCGAAAACCGTGCCTATCACCTGGCCGACAGGCTGGTGCCCTGGTGCCTCGGCGGAAGCGCGCTGACCTGGCTTCTGACCGGGAACGCGGCGCGGGCGGTATCGGTCCTGATGGTGGATTTCTCCTGCGCCCTGAAGCTTTCCATGCCTCTGAGCGTCCTTTCCGCCATGCGCGAGGCGGGAAAACACAAGATCACCGTCAAGGGCGGAAAATACATGGAAACCCTCAGCAAGGCCGACGTGATCATCTTTGACAAGACCGGCACCCTCACCAACGCCTGCCCGACGGTGGCCAGAGTGGCGGCGTTTCAGGGAAGGGACGAAAAAGAGATGCTGCGCCTGGCCGCGTGCATGGAGGAGCATTTTCCGCATTCGGTGGCCAACGCGGTGGTCAGAGCGGCCGAAGAACAGGGCCTTGATCACCGGGAGATGCACAGCGAGGTGGAATACGTGGTCGCCCACGGCATCGCCACCCGGATCGGGAAGGAGCGCGCCGTCATCGGAAGCCGCCACTTCGTCTTCGAGGACGAGGGCGCGGAGATCCTTCCGGAGGACAGGGCCGCCTTCGACGCGCTGGAGCCGGAATACTCCTGGCTGTATCTCGCCGTCGGCGGAACGCTCGCCGCAGCCGTCGGCATCCGGGATCCCCTCAGGGCCGAAGCGAAAAAGGTCGTCGGCCTTCTGCATGAGGCCGGCTTTGAAAAGATCTGCATGCTCACCGGAGATAACCTCCGGACGGCGGAAGCCGTGGCGAAAGAGCTTGGCGTGGATGAGTTCCGCGCAGAGGTGCTTCCGGAGGACAAGGCCGCCTTTATCCGCGCAAGGAAAGAGGAAGGCCGCCGCGTCGTCATGATCGGCGACGGCATCAACGACGCGCCCGCCCTGTCTCTGGCGGACGTGGGGATCGCCGTCGGCAGCGGGGCCGGCGTCGCGCGCGAGGTGGCGGACGTCACGATCGCCGCGGAGGATCTGGAAGAGCTGGTCCTGCTCCGTACGCTTTCCGGGCGGCTGATGAAGCGGATCGAGCGGAATTACCGGTTCGTGATGGGCTTCAACGGCGCCTTGATTCTTCTGGGCGCCTTCGGCGTGCTGTCCCCGGCCCTGTCGGCGCTTCTGCACAACGGATCCACACTGCTTCTCGGCATGGACTGCCTTGCGCCGCTTTTGCCGGAAGACGGCTCCGGAAAGGAAAGAAGGTGCGGAACGTGAAATACCACATCGAAAAGAATACGGTCAAAGAGACCCTGGTCATTCCGCTCTTCGGAAGGCTGGTGTGCTCCGAAAGGTTCCCGGCGCTGTTTTCGGATCCCGAGGCGAAGCGGATCTGCGATTCCCTCGATTACGATTTCGCCGAAAAGAGGAAGAAGATGGAATCGGCGGCGGGACTGTTCGGTGCGCTGGAGGTGGCGCAAAGGCAGTACGACCTCAGAAAAGAAGTGGAGGCCGTGCTATGGGAGCATCCGAAGGCCGCGGTGGTCAATCTGGGATGCGGGCTGGACGACACCTTCCGGAAATGCGACAACGGTCTTGCCAGGGGATTCAACATCGACCTTCCGGAGGTCATCGCGATCCGAAACGAGCTTCTGCCTCCCGGGGAAAGGGAGACGAATATCGCCTTCGATCTGAACGATCACGGCTGGATGGACCGGATCGATCCGGATAACGGCGCGGTGTTCTTTGCCGCCGGCGTCTTTTATTATTTCAGGACCGAAGAGGTAAAGCGGCTCTTTTCCGCCATGGCGCACCGTTTCCCCGGGGCGACGCTCGCCTTCGACTCCTGCAACCGGCGCGGGGCGAAGCTGATGCGGAAGACCTGGCTGAAGGAGGCCGGGATCACCGACGTCAACGCCTTCTTCTCTCTGGAGGACGAAAGCGAGCTCCGGGCGGTAAGCGACCGGTTTGCCTCGGTCACCGCCAAGAGCTATATGCGCGGCTACAGGGATATTTACGGGGAGGTCAGACCTCTTTACAAGCTGATGATCCGCTTCTGCGACAGCCTCGTGAAAATGAAGATCGTAAAGATCAGGTTCGCCGGAAAGCCCGGAGGAGCGGTCTGACTTCTGAAAAACCGGATCCTTGGGGATCGAAACGCAAAAACACCGGGACAGGAGAAAGCTTCCCTGTCCCGGTTCTTTTTGTATTTCGCCGCCTTTGGAAAAAAGAGCTTTCCGCGAAGAGGCGCTTATCTCGCGTCAAGCAGAGCCGCGGCGGTCTTCTCGTCCCGGGCGTCCAGCCCGAGATGGCAGTAAAAGCCCCCTGTCCCGATGGCGCGGAAGGTGTCCAGCGTTTCCTCCGGAGTCCCGATGAGCATCATGCGCTTTCCCGCCGCCCGGATCTTCTCGTACACGTGAAGCCAGTGCATCGGCCCCGGCTTTCCCGCGCCGTAGACCCATTGCACCGCCTCCAGACCGGGAAGCGAGAGCACCGAATCCAGGTGGGTGAGCTCCCCGATCCCGTCCAGGTGATAGATGGTGTGGGAAAGCCGTTCGGTGTCCCTTTTCAGGGTCGGCAGAACGAATCGCTGAAACATGTCGTTTCCGATCATATAGCTGAAATCGCACTGGATGATATAGGAGGGCACGGGGGAGAGAAGCCCGCTCCAGTCGGTCCAGAGTCCCTTCCGTCCCGGGGGATTCAAAACCGAGGAAAAGTCCTCGTAGGCGTCGTACCAGGCCTTTTCGATCTCCGAGACCAGCCTCAGGACCTCCTCCGGCTCGTCGTAGAGATCCATGAGAAGGTTTTCGGTTCCGCAGAAGGTGGCGGCCACGTCCATAACGCCGCCGAGATCGGGCATCCCCATGGCCACCGCGCCGCCCCAGCGCTCGTATCCGGCTTTATACAAGGCCCGGATCCTTTTCGACCAGACGTTGTCCGGATCGTAGGAAACGTGGATATCGGCGATCTCGCGTTCTTCTTTGGGGAAAAACCACACCTGGCCGGAGGAATTGTCAAGCCTCGCGCCGGAAAAGGCCGAAAGCACCCCGGGGCCGAACACGTCCATGTTGACGCTCGGGTATCCGTCGCCGATGAATTCCAGGGTGGAAAGCCCCTCGTCGATTTTTTCGATCAGCTCCTCCGGCGACCACCGGAAATCGGCGCAGGTCGCCTGAGTCAGAAGGGGCGCCCTCGCCTTTTTTTCCGCGGGGTAGAAGTCCGAAAGGGAGAGCTTCATCAAGGGCCTGGGAAGCTCCCCCTTCCACCATTTTTCGTGGTTTTCCATGACCTCTTCCATGCGCTTCCGGGTAAAATGGACCGGCATATCCGTATCCCTCCTTCGCT
>CACYBP010000225.1 GCA_902772625.1 Oscillospiraceae bacterium | reverse complement strand
GCGGGGATACGCCCCCGCCGAAGGAGGAATTCCCATGATGAAAAGCGCAAAGCTGACCGTCGACCGCGCCTACCGGATCGGAGAAGTGGACCCGCGCCTCTTCAGCGCCTTTCTGGAGCCCATCGGCCCCACCGTCAGCGGGGGCTATTTCCGCCCGGGCCATCCGGCCTCCGACGAGCAGGGCTTCCGGAAGGACGTGCTGGACGCGGTCAGGGAGCTGGGGATCCCGGCGATCCGGCTTCCCGGCGGGAACTTCGTGTCGGGATACGACTGGCGCGATTCCATCGGCCCCCTTGAAAACCGGAAGGCCTTTCTGGATCTCGCCTGGCGTCAGGTGGAGAATAACCGGGTGGGCCTGGACGAGTACATGGACTGGTGCCGGAAGGCCGGGGCCGATCCCCTTTACACCCTGAACCTCGCGACGCTGGACCTCCGGGCCTCGGCAAACTGCGTGGAATACTGCAACCATCCCTCGGGCACCTACTGGTCGGATCTCAGGCGGAAATACGGGCACGAGGCCCCCTACGGCGTGAAGACCTGGTACATGGGCAACGAGCCCGACGGCCCCTGGGAGATCGGCGCCATGTCGGCCCGCGATTACGGCCGCAAGGCGCGGGAGATGGCCAAGATGATCAAATGGATCTGCCCGGAGGATGAGGCGGTGGTCTGCGGCTCCTCCTCTCCCCTGCTCCGGAGCCACCCGGACTGGGACGTGGAGGTCCTGGACGCCTGTTACGAGCTGGTGGACTATATCGGCATCCACCAGTATCACCTCGCCCCCATGGGCGACGTGGCCCAGATGATGGCCGGCAGCGAGCTGATGGAGGAATTCATCCGCACCACCATCGCCGCCTGCGATCTGATCAAGGCCAAATACCGCCATCCGCAGAAGATGATGATCTCTTTTGACGAATACGGCCTGGGCTTCTCCCGGGAGAAGGTCGCGCCGCACCCCGGCCGGGGCGGCAGGATCCCCAACGAGGTCTTCGGCGAATTCACCCCCGAGAATTACGGCCACCCCTTCCACGTGTTCGAGGCCGATTACGATCCCGAAAAGCCCATGAAGACCAGAAGACGCGGCCCGGAGGGCATGAATCCCATGATCTCCGCCCTCGGCGCGGCGAGCTCTCTGCTTCTGATGCTGAAATACGCGGACCGGATCAAAATCGCCGTGATGACCGGCGGGCTCGGCGCGGTGGGATACGACGACGAAAAGACCTGGAAGAATCCCACCTGGTATATCCTTTCGGATCTGATCGGGGCCTCCCGCGGCACCGCCCTGATCCCGGCCCTCACCACCCCGACCTACGCCACAGAGGGCTTCAATATCAACGATTTCCATCAGGCGCCGCCCTATGAAAAGGTTCCCTTCATCCAGGCGATCCCGGTGGAAAGCGCCGACGGCGAAACCGTCACGGTCTACGCCGCCAACCGCGCCGAGCACGAGGACATCCCCTTCGAGATCGACGTGCGCGAGCTTCAGGGCTTTGCCTTCGCGGGACACACGGTATTGGAAAGCAAGGCCGGCGAAAGGCCGGTCCCCCGGGAGGAGACCGGAACGGCCTTCGCGGGCGGGAAGATCTCCGCGGTGCTGCCCCGTCTGAGCTGGAACGTCTTCCGGATGAAAAAGGCGTAAGACCGGGATGACGAAAATCAAAGCGGAATTTTGTAACTTTGGCACAAAGCAGATTTTTCTTCTCCGCTTGATTTTGTGACCTCGCTGAGGTAAAATCAATTTGTGAGCCCGCGCCGCCTGCGGCGCGGGCTCATTGGATCAAAAAAGATCGAAAGAAACACTGATTTACGGAGGTACAAAGAGCATGAAGCTTGGAGTCAACACCGTCCTGTTCAAGGGCTTCGGCGTCAAGGAGGCCTTCAAGGCCATCAAGCTTGCCGGATACGACGGGGCGGAGCTTTCCTGCATCCAGGGCATGTGCGAGCATCTGGTGCTCGACGCCTGGGAAACCGAGGCGCCCCTGGTGCGCGCCGCCGCCAGAGAAGCCGGGATCGAGCTGCTTTCCATGGAGGTGGCGAGCCTGGACGAGGAGCGCCTGAAAAAGGCCTTCGCCGCGGCCCGCTATCTCGGGATCCCGGTGGTGAACGTGGGTCCCGGCGGCAAAACCGGCGACGAGGAATCCTTCCTCCGCTCGGTGGACACCCTGAAAAAGCGCGCCGAGCTGGCTTCCGAATACGGCGTCATGCTCTGCTGCAAGGCGCACGTGGGCTGCGCGATCGATTCCACCCCCACCACGATCCGCGCCGCAAAGCTTCTGGACCTGCCCTCCTTCGGCGTGGACATGGACCCGAGCCATATCTGGCGCGCCGGAGAAAAGCCGGAGGAAGCCCTGGCCGCGGTGGTCTCCCGGATGGGACACGTGCACATCCGCGACTGCAAGGGGCCCGGCCCCTCGCCCGGAGCGCCGGCCGATCAGGCCTGCGGCCGCGGGGAGATCAATCTTTACGGCTATTTCAAGGCTCTGACCGATTTCGGCTACGAGGGCCCGGTGTGCCTGGAAGTCATCGGCCCCGAGCTCACCATGCCCCAGGCGATGGCTGTCGCCGCCGAAAGCTACGGATATATGAACGCGTGCCTGAAGCTTCTGGGCGCGCGGTAAAGGAGAAAGAACATGGGAAACAAGCTGCCGAACATCCTCTTTTTCGGGATCGACTCGCTCCGGCGGGATCACATGAGCCATTACGGCTATTCCCGTCTGACCACCCCGCACATCGGCAAATACGCCGAGGGCGGCGTGACCTTTGAAAACTGCTTCTCGCCCCACATCCCCACCACTCCCGGCTATTCGAATATGATGACCGGGAGGGATTGCTTCGGCACCGACGTGGTGGGCCTTTCCCAGAAGAAGATCGTCGACGGGGTGCCGGTGCTGGCCGAGGTGCTCCGGGAGCACGGCTACAACACCACCTGCGTGGGCTTCACCGGCAACGCCGCCGGGCGGGGCTATGACACCTATCTGGAATTCCCCGGCTGGGGTCCCGACCGGGAGGACGGGCGCGCCCACAAGGCCGAGGCCCTCAACGAAGTGGCCGTCCCCGAGCTGGAAAGGCTGGCCAAAGAAGACAAGCCCTTCTTCCTCTTCCTGCGCCACATGGATCCCCACAGCCCCTATCTGCCGCCCGAGCCCTTCCAGAGCATGTTCTTCCAGGGCGATCCCTGCGACCCCGCGGATCACCGCATGGAAAAGGTCTACGCCTTCAAGCCCTTCGCCGATTATATCGCGAGCTGGATCCCCGAGGGCTGCACCAATCCCGACTACGTCATCGCCCAGTACGACGCGGCGGTGGCCTACATGGACGCCTCGATCCAGAGGCTTCTGGAGAAGCTTGCGGCCCTGGGCATCGAGGACGACACCATCGTGGTCTTCGTCTCGGATCACGGCGAGACCCTTTACGACCACGACTGCTTCTTCGATCATCACGGCATGTACGAGCCGACCCTGAAGGTGCCGCTGATCATCCGCTGGAACGGGCATCTCCCGGCGGGAAAGCGCATCCCCGATATCTGCCAGCTGAAGGATTTCATGCCCACCCTTCTGGATCTGATGGGAATAGAGACCGATCTCCCCTTCGACGGCCGGAGCCTGATGCCCCTGGTCCGGGG
>CACYBP010000224.1 GCA_902772625.1 Oscillospiraceae bacterium | reverse complement strand
CCGCTGATCAAGAGTCTTGATCCGGCGCACAGCGTCACCGTCGGCTACACCACCGCCTGGGAGATCGAGGACACGGTGGGTCCGCTTTCCGACGTGCTCTCCTTCCACGATTACAGCGAGACCCGCGCCGTCATGAACGCCAATTTCACCCTGGCCGCCGCCTACGGGGAGAAATACGGCGTGCCGGTGCTGCAGACCGAGACCGGCTGCCTTGCCCGCTCCAACCCCTACGACATGGTCCTGGAGGCCTGCCAGCGGTATGAAATGGGCTGGTTCGTCTTCGAGCTGATGATCCACGACCGGTGCGATTCCGAACACGGCGTCTTCTACCCCGACGGCACCGTCCGGGATCCCGCCACCATCGCCGCCATGATGGGCTGCTACCGCTGCCGCGACCTGGAGACCATGGTGCTTCCCATCCCGAACCGGGAGGGGCACGCGGAAAGAGCCGTCGAGGCCATCCGCAAGGCGCTCACGGAGTACACCTCGGACGCCTTCGATTACCGCCCGAGCGACATGGAAAAGCTTCTCGAGGCGGCCGAGTACGCCTCCAACCTCCTCGAGGGCTGCGATATGACCGCGATGGCCTGTCCTCCCACCGCCCGGATCAACGCGTGGCGAAAGGAGATCGCCGAAGGCAAAAAACCGAAGCTGGAAGAGGTGCGCGCCTTCGCCTACGACCTGGCTCTGACGCTCAAGCGCGTCTGTCAGATCCTCTGAGGCCTTAAGACCGGTCTCCGCTTTCCGGAAAACGAGACAAAGCGCCGGCCGCCCGAAAGGGGCGGCCAGCTTGTTTTTTGCTTCTCAGGATCTTATCCGACCCGCATCACGATCTTGCCGTGGTGCTTTCCGGAGGCCATGAGGGCTTGGGCCTCCTCGGCCTCTTCGATGGGGTACTCCCGGAAGATCGACGGCTTGATCAGTCCCGCCTTCACCTTCGGGAAGACGTCGCGCACCACGCACCGCAGGATCTCGCCCTTCCTTTCGGGGGTCTTGGAGCGGAGGGTCGAGCCGATGATGCGGATATTTTTCACGTACACCGTTTTGAGATTGATCTCGGCAAGATCGCCCGCCAGGGTGGCGATCATGATCCACCTCGCGCCGTAGGCGAGATGCGGAAGGCAGTCCGCCATGCCCTTCCCGCCGAGGCAGTCCAGAACCGCGTTCACCGGATGCCCGGCCGCGGCCTCCTCCTTCAGAACCTCGGGAAGCGATTCCCGGGAGGTGACGATGATCCGGTCGGCGCCGAGGTCTTTGATGCTCTCCGCCGCCCGGTCGTCAAGCACCGTGGTCAGGGTGCGGATGCCGAAGGCCTTGGCCATGGGGATCACCACCGAGGCAAGCCCGCTGGCGCCCGCCTGCATCAGGAAGGTCTCACCCGGGGCAACTTTACCTTCCATAAAGAGATTGAGGTAGGCGGTGGCGTAGGCCTCCGGAATGGCGGCGGCCTCCCGGAGGGTGATCCCTTCGGGGGCTGGCATCACCATGTCGGCGTTCACCGCCGCGTATTCGGCGTATCCGCCTCCGCCCAGAAGCGCGCACACCCGGTCGCCCTTCTTCCACCTGTCTTTGGCCTTTTCCCCCACCAGAACGATCTCCCCGGAGATCTCGAGGCCCATCCACTCGGGCGCGCCCGGCGGAGGGGGATAATCCCCGGCTCTCTGCATCAGGTCGGCGCGGTTCAGGGCGGCATAGGCCGTTTTGATCAGCACCTCGTCCTCCCGGATCACGGGATCGGGCACGTCGTCCCACCGGAGGGACCGGTCGTCGTTTATCAGGATCGCTTTCATTTCGTCTCCCTTTCTTCTGAAGGCTCAGTTCTTTTTCCCGCAGGCCGCGAGGATCAGGCGGTAAAGCTTCTTTTCGTAAGAAAAGCCGTACTCGTTTTCCTTTTCGCCCCGGGCGATCTCGTAATAGGAGCGGAACATGTCGTCGTAGCGGTTGTAGGTCCCGGTGGTGGATTTCATGCCCGCGTCGTTCCAGTTCATGCTGTCCCGCACCGCGAAATCGGTCAGCATATCCTTCACCTCACCCGAGCCGCGGTAATACTCGGTGGGATTGATCTCCCAGGTGGCCTTCGTCCCCACCGCGACGATCTGGCGGCGCATAAAGCCGCCCCGCTCCACCGCGGTGGTGCGCGCGAAGGAAACGCCCCGGGGATAGCGGAACACGGCGAAGCCCTCGTCGTCGGCCTCCACACCGTCCAGCCCCGCGGGCTGGTTCAGGGCGATGACCTCCAGAGGCTCTCCCTGCAGCCGATAGATGATATCCACCAGATGGCATCCCAGAAAATGCATCATTCCGCCCGGATAATCGCCGAGCCACCGTCTCTTCTCGGGCACGTGGATGCAGTTCATCTCGGCGTTGATATAGAGGATATCGCCGAGTTCTCCCCTCTTCACCGCGTCGTAAAGCGCGAGGATCGCGGGGTTGAACCGGTACATATACCCGAGCTGGAAGCCCTTGCCGCCCTTTTCGGCCTCGTCCATCAGGAGGTCGAACTCGCCGGCGTCGCCGGAGCCGGGCTTGTCCATCTGGACCGCAAGGCCCTTTGCCACGGCCATGCGCGCGTATTTGACCAGAAGCTTGTCGCTGGTTTCGATCACCGCGCCCTCCAGCCCCTCCAGGGCGAAAGCCTCTTCAAGAGTCAGGCGCGGCACGCCCTCGTAAACTCTTTTCGTTCCCTCGTAGACCGAGGTCGTATCATCCTCGGGCATGACGAAGCCCGCCACCTCGAAAAGGTCGGTCTGCCGGAGAAGCGACCCCATGGCGGAGGAGGCGTGATCGTGCTCGGTGCCGATCTGGACAACTTTCAGTTTTTTCATCTTCTCTCTCCTTTTCGGTTTAAACCAGATCCCAGTCAAACTGCGTGATCAGGGGGAAATCCCGGTCGTTGATCAGCCGGGTGAAGGCCTCTCCGCATTCGCCCGGCGCGTATTTGGCCCGGGGGAAGGAATCGAAGGAGAGCCTGCGGTTTTCCAGAAGCGCGAGCATCGAGGCGATATCGTCCCGGGTGGTGAACACGCCGGGGCGGGATTCGGTCTCCGGCCGGGCGTCGGTGTGCGCGCCGATCAGCGTGATGCCCGGGCAGTGCACCTTCCGGTAATAGTCGATGGTGAATTCTTTATTCCGGGTGCAGCCCAGAAGGGCGACCCTGCCGAACCGCGCCGTGGCGTCCAGCGCGCCGTCCAGTCCCTGTCCCACGCCGGTGACCTCGATCACGGCCTTTGCGCCGCCCCGGGTCAGCCTTTTCACCTCTTCGGCGAAATCCGGCGCGAGGGGATCCAGCGCGTGATCCGCGCCGGAGGAAAGAGCGAGCTTCCGTCTGGATTCCACCGGGTCAGCGGCGATCACCGGCACCGCTCCCGCAGCGCGCAGCTCCTTGATCGCGATCTGCCCCAGAAGGCCGCAGCCCATCACCAGCGCGGGTTCCCCGATCTCCACCCGGGTCTTTCTCACCGCCGCCATGGGGAAGGTGGTGATATAGAGGATCGCCGCCTCCTCAAAAGAAACCTTCGCGGGGTCGAAGGGAACGACGTTTTTTTCGGGCACGATATTCCGCAGGGCGTGCACCGTGCGGAAGGCGGTCACCGTGTCGCCGGGCTTCACCGACGTGACGCCCTTCCCCACCTTTTCCACGACGCCCGAGGTGGAATAGCCGCACTGCCGCGGGAAGGAGACGTCAGGCTCCCGGACGCCCCGGACGTTGGGGTTCCCGGTGATGTTTGCCCGCTCGGTGCCCGGGCTGATGGTGCTGAAGCGCGTTCTGACCAGCACCTCACCCTCTCCCGGCTCCTCCGGGAGCTCCCGGGAGATCAGCTCTGCCTTGTTGATCCCGGTAAATACGATCGACGGATTTTTCATGGCACGTTCCTCTTTTCTTTTATATCGTCATATTGTCCCGGATGGCCTTGGCCGCGCGCAGAAGGGGCTGTTCCTTGGCGGATTGGGGCTGATAGCGCTCCACCGTGAGGTACATGACCGAGCCGAAGTACGGCCCGATCTGCCTTAACAGCGCGCATTCCCTTCCTCCGGCAAGGAAAAGATGCTCTTTTCCCAGCTCCCGGCCCAGCCGGTCGGCGATCCGGAGATCGGCCATCAGTTCCTCCCGCGTGTCGGCGCGGGTGACGATCTTGATCACGTCGGCGCCGCGCCTTTTCTGCTCGAAGGCGATCCTGACGACCTCTTCCTCATCGTAAAAGGCATGCAGGTGGGAGGAGATCAGGGCCTCGCCCCCCAGGTCGTGGATCCTTCGGATCAGCTCCTCCTGTTTTTTCACCGCCCCGGGGTCCATGGTCAACTCGTGAGGCTCGGGGCAGAAAAAGTCGCCCACCACGTCAAGGAGCGTCGCCCCGGCCGAAAGGCCCCGGAACAGAAGCTCGGCGCATTCTTCATCCGAAAGGCCGCGGCTTTCCGCGCCGCGGTAGCTGGTGATATAGATCGGCTTGTCCTTGCAATAGGAAAAGATCTCCCGGAGAGTCTCCTCGCTCCGGTATTCTCTTTTCAGGTATTCCAGCTGGATGCCGAACGCCTCGGCGCCGTCGTAAAGCGAATTCATGATCACCGGGATCGCCTTTTCCGGCGACTCCTCCTGCACCATGGCGCAGAGCAGCGGCCTCGGCTGATCGAGAAAACTCGGTTTTTTCATCGCGTGCCTCCTTGCCGGGAAAAGGGCGAACGCCCTTTTCTCCTTCTTTCATCCCCCATTTTATCACACTTCCTCCCTCGGGTAAAGATTTCTTTCGCCTTTTGAAAGAAGAAGACCCGCGGCGTTTCGCCGCGGGTCTTCTTTCCTCAGCCGATCAGAAAAGCATCCTGACCAGAACGCCCGCCATCGCCACGCCGACGGCGGACATGACCCCGAGGATCAGATTCAGCTTCACGTTCACCACCGCGAAATCGGTGTCCCCCTTCGCGAGGCGTTCGTCGTGGTTGTCCACGCGCTTTTCAAGCTCCTTCAGAGCCTTGCACGCCGTTTCCGGTTTGCAGTCCTGCATATCATTCCCCCCTTTTCACGTAATTGAGCGAGATCCACCCGGCTTTCCCATTGAACAGGATCCTTCCCCACCCGGGTTTTTCTTCCAGCACCTTGACGGTCGTACCGCATTGCAGAGCGCCGAGCTTCTTGTAGCTGGTACCGGCTCCCGTCCTGACGTTCAGGCCGTTTGTGGGGACAACCTTCGCGAGATACGGCTTGAATGGCGTCAAAACTCTCGGTTTCGGTTCCTCTTT